>CAYTJW010000018.1:3976-22063 GCA_964438135.1 uncultured Thermoanaerobaculia bacterium | reverse complement strand
AGTTCCAGGTTGACGCGCCACGTCGCGTAGTTTGTCCAACCGTTGTAAGCCATTGGTGGTTCTCCCTTCAGACTGGATTGGTGGACATCGCCTGGTCCAGTTCGTCCTGTGTGCGGCAGTCAATCATGTGGTTCCCACTTTCCATTTGCGGAGACGTAGCAGAGTCTGTAGTCCGGCATGGTGAACTCGATGGAGTCGATGCCGAACCGCTCGGCTGTGCGGAGCACATAGTCTGCTTCGCGCTCAAACTTGGCGCGGTTGGCCGCGAGGGCGTCGATGATGGCTTGGTTCGGTGCCGCGCCAGCGAGCTTGTCGATGATGGTGCGCGCCTCTTCGGCTGCAGCGACTGCGGCGCGGAAGTCGATGTTGCAAGCGGTGAGTTCTTTCTGTGTCATGGCGTCCCATCTCTCGCGGGCGGGTATATGGATGAGCTACGCTCATTGTACCCCGAATGCGCCGTTGTCAATGGGCGATGCAGTTAGCTGGATGTATGAAATGTGAAGGCAGGTTGGTACATCCTGTACAAGGCGCAGCAGGAGCTGCCGGCCAGGCCTGGGGGACCATGCCGCCGGCCAGGCGGACCAATCCATTCGGCAATCCGGATATGCTGATAGTCGAATGCCCGGATATGCTGATGAGCGGATGGACCGTGCTTGGCCGCGCGGCGGGCGGCGCTACCGCTACGAGCAAGGACGCGAGTGGGGTCGGCTCCCGACAAGCACGGACGTCCCTCCATGCAAGGAAAGACAGGAGCCGCTCACCGATCCCGGCCTCATCGCCAGCTGGCGCACGACATCCGCCGTTCTCTATCATCATCGTATGTATGGAGAGAGAGAGGAGTGGGCACGGTGTGTCGTGAGCGTGCGTGCGTGCCTGGAAATCAGTCTTGAGCAGGGAAATCAATGCTGGGGGCCTTTACACTATGGCCCCTGCCCTCATAGGGAGCGTGCTCTTCTGAGGACTTTGCCCAGTCTCTCTTCCGGGGCTGCAGGTCTCTCTTCCGGGCCACTTGACAGAGCAGCTTTTGCCCCTAAACTATACGTATATTCGGGCCGATTTCTACGTATAGTCTGGGGGTCTTTCCTCATGCCGCATCGCACCTGCGCCGCGCCCGGCTGCGACACCATCCTCTCGCTCTGCAACCCCGAGAACATCTGCTCCGCCTGCGCCAGACACATGAGCCGCGCGCAGGACGTGCGCAAGCGCAGGCGCGCCCCAAGGCCGGAACCGGTGGCGGCCAGTTCGGCCCCGAAGAGCGCTCCGCCGCCCGCCCGCCCGCTGTCCGCTGCCGTCATGACCACGGCTGGGCAGCTTGCGGTGGGCCATTGGGTGAGCGGGCAGAAGATCGCGAGCCGCGCCGGGCTCACGCGCAACGCGGTCTGCAAGCACGTGGAGGCCCTGCGCCGCGCGGGCTGGCAGGTGGAGTCACGGTCGAACCTCGGCTACAAGCTGGTGAAGAAAGGCCGGACGTCCCGGCCGGGGGAGCTGCTGGGGGCCGCTCCCTCCTCCCAAGCGCGGCAGGCTCCCCCTTCTCCCCTCCGGGGGGAGCCCGCCCGTGGGGGGGGCGCATGAGCCCGCGCATCGAGGTCTACCTCGACCGTGAGGAGCACGCCTTCGCCAAAGGCAGGGGCAGGGGCTTCGTGCGCGCGCTCGTGCGCGAGGCGATGGACGGGCGCAAGGCCGACCTCGGGCAGCGCTCCTGTCCCGTCTGCGGGAGCCGCGTCAACGCGGGGGCGCTCACCTGCATCAACCACACCTGCGACTGGACGCGGACGCCGTGACGGCCAGGTCGTGGTACCGCAAGGCGGCCTTCATCTGGGTCGACATGGAGCGCGGCCTCTACGATTGGGAGGCGGCGGGCAAGAGCTTCGTGCCGCGCCGCCGGGACGGCTCCTTCCGGGTCGTCATCAGCCAGGTGATGGCCGACTGTGGCATAGCGGCCAGCTACGGCGACAACAAGTGGCACGAGAGCGAGGAGTTCCAGCAACTCCTCGCCGAGGAACGTCTGCGGCGCGACTCGGGCATCAGCGACGCGGTGGCGGTGATCGAGCAGTCGACCGGGCCGCTGCTCGTCACCCGTGAGGCGATGCACGACCACGTGCGCGAGATATTCCTGCGCCAGCCGGACGCCGAGGACCCGCTCGCCCTCTCGCCCGACCAGTACCAGAAGGGGGCGCTCGCCTGGACGCGCTACATAGACGAACAGCTCGGGCGCAGCTCCAGCCAGAAGGAGCACGCCCTCGACACCATCCTCGCCGGGATGCACGCCGAGCGGCGCATCACCAGCGAGATGATGCAGTCGGCGGTCGGCCTGCTGCGCGAGTACAGGGCGGAGCAGGACCGCAGGCTCTCCGAGAGCGGACTCCTCTACGAGGGCGAGGATGACGATGGTGAGGACTGAGGACCTGCAGTCGATGACCGCCTCCATGAGCCGCGACGAGCGGCGCTACGTGCTGCCGCGCTCCTATGCGCTCTTCGCCGCCTACTACTTCGGCCTCACCATGGAGGACTTCATGTCCGACATGGTGGCCTTCACGGACGCCAACCAGCGCTCCTGCATCCTGCTGCCGGCCGGGCACACGAAGTCGAGCAGCTTCGGGCGCTACAACATCGTGCGTCACATCTGCTGGAACAGGAACGTGCGCATCCAGCTCATCATGAGCGTCTTCGATGACGCCGAGGAGTACTGCAAGTCGATCGAGGACGACCTCACATCGAACGAGCGCCTCATCGAGGACTTCGGCCCCTTCTACAACGCCCGTGACTGGAAGAGCGACTCATTCACCATCTCCGGACGGCAGCACAACGACCCGAAGCCGACCCTGCGCGTCTTCGGGGCCGGGGGCAAGGCCCCCAACTGGACGCTCAAGGGGCAGGGCTGCGATCTCGTCGTGGTCGATGACGTGGTGACCGAGGACACCGCCTCCTCGCCAGAGAGCAGGAAGCGCCAGCTCTCCTGGTTCCGCAAGGCGGTGCAGCGCAACCCGCGCCCGATGTGGCCCATCGACCCGCGCTACGGCCTCGTCGTGCCGCGCGACATCGAGTGGCCGGCGGACGCACCCTACAACCCGAAGCCGGGGTCGAAGGTGCCCTACGGGCAGGTCATCGTGCCGGGCACGCGCTTCGACCCGGACGACCTCTACAAGGAGCTGCAGGACGACAAGACCTACGCGACCATGCACCTTGACGTGTGGGCCGAGAAGAATGACGGCGTGTGGAGGAGCGACACGACCGAGACGAAGCCCTTGTGGCCGGCGATGTGGACGAACGAGGCGCTCAAGGCCGAGCGCGAGTCGGACTTCCACATGTTCGAGACGCGTATGCGCAACAACCCGATGGACTCCTCGAAGGCGGTGTTCTACCGGGCCTGGCTGGAGGGCGGCGAGCACGAGGGGCGCTACTACCATGGCTGCATCGACGAGACGCGCTCCTTCGGGGAGCTGCCGATCGACGTGAAGACGGGCGAGAAGCTCGACCTCCACAAGGTGCTCGGCTTCGACCCTGCCTCCGGTAAGGCGACCGTCTACGCGACCTACCCGACCTGGGTCCTCTCCGGCATCGAGAAGGGTGTCGACCTCGAAAGAGCATGCCGCTACGTCATCGACATCTACCGCCGCCAGATGGTAGGGGTCGAGGACATGCTCGACATCCTCCTCGACGGCTCCGACACCATCCCCCATCCGGGCTTCTACGGCCGCTACAAGTACGATGTCGCCCGCGTCGAGGAGAACGCCTTCGCCACCATGTTCACGACGCATTCCCGCTTCGTAGCGGCGAAGCGGCGTGGCATCCATCTGGAGCCGCACTACACGCAGAAGAACAAGCGTGACCCGGTGTCTGGCGTGAAGAGCATGGAGCAGATAGTCCGTGATGGACTCATCTCCATCCCATACCGCACGGTGTCGGACCAGGAGCTGGCGAGAGACTTCATCGACCAGTTCGTCTACTTCTCCTTCGACCGCAACGGGCGCAGGAGGAGCCACACCGACTACGTGATGGCCTTCTGGTTCACCGAGCTGGCCATGCGTGAGCACGGTGAGCGTGGCAACTCCGTCTACCGTCATCCGACGAGCCCGTTCACGATCAGGAACCCCTACTATGCGCAGACCGGGGGTAGTATGTCTGCGCGACGCAAGGACACGGCAAAGCTGGCAGGAAGGTAGGAGACATGGCGAAGAAGACGAGCAAGAAGAGCACGACGAGCAACGAAGATGTGGTGCAGGTGCTCACGTTCGAGGAGCGCGTCACCCAGCTTATGGCCATCGACCCGGCCACCAAGACCTCGGCGATGCGCCGCGAGGACGCAGAGCGTATCGCTGCCTCCGAAGGGCTCAGGGCGAGAGGACGCTGAGCGGTCATGCCCTCGAAGAGCACAGCCCAGCGGCGCAAGATGGCCATCCTCTACAAGCAGGGCAAGATCACGAAGACCGAGTGGGACCACTTCAAGGTGGTGAAGCCCACGAAGAGGCGCAGGAGGAAGAAGTGAACACGCTCGCCAACATCTTCATCCCGTTCAGCGACCCCCATGGTCTCGCTATCCTTGGGATGCTGTTCGGGTTCTTCGGGGTCACGCTGCTCATCGAGACGCTCACCGACAGAATCCGTGGCAGGTCACGCAAGCACTAGCCATGGACGCCAGCGGGACTGTATACTCTGGCGTGGCTCTTTCTGTGCATACGCAGTACGAAGGGGGTCGTCAGGAGTGGCAAAGCGTGTAGGGCGACCAGTGACGAAGAAGGACGGTGCCGCTGCGAAGCACCGCGACAGCGAGCGTGAGCGCTACAAGAAGCTCCCGCTCGCCAAACGCAGGAAGATCGTCCAGGAGCGCGACAAGCAGGCGCAGAGGGACGGTGATGCGCGTCGTTACGCCAAGGACAAGGCGGGACGCGACGCCTACCACCGGGAACAGGCGAAGGCAGTGAAGGGCGTCCCCACTGGGGGCGTCTGTTCGCGTTGTGGGTCGAAACGCAACGTGGAGAGGCACCATTCGGGCGGGAAAATCGTGAAGCTCTGCGCGACTTGTCACGCCAAGGCGAGGCGCAAGCGATGACTGAGAGCTGGGCAGATGTCGGCACGTGCCCGACATGCGAGAACAAGTCTGTCTACGCGATGCTGGACGAGGCTGACGGCGGGAAGGAAGGTGGCGTCTTCGTGGGCGTCTGTTGGTGCAACGTCTGCCAGAAGCGCGTGAGCTGCTCTGCGGCGTTCGCGGAACCACCGTCGCCGCCTCCGGGGCCTCTCGACTGATGAACACGGCAGACATCATAGCCCTCAAGAACGAGCTGGTGACGCGGGACGCAGCCAGACATCGCCGGTACGACATCAACATCGCAGCTATCGGCGGGTCGTACGACAGGCGTCGTATGGACGGTTACTGGGAGCTGTACGAGAGTGTCACCGGCAGGACGGTCCCGACTGACCGTGAGCAGCATCAGTTCGCGATCAACTTCATCCCGTCCATCATCGAGACGCAGCGGTCGTTCATCGCGACCGTACCGTCCGTGCAGTGCCCGGTCCCTGCGCCGACCGCAGCGGGAGAGACGAAGACGCGCGGGAGGGCCGAGAAGCTGGAGCGGGTGTACCGGGGGTTCTGGAACCACTCCAACATCGGCCGGCGTATGAACCAGCTCGGCTACTGGAACCCGGCTCTCGGCTCGACCATCGGAGTCGTGTGGCCGGACATGAAGAACAAGCGTCCCATCTTGCAGATGCGTTCGCCGTACGGCTGCTACCCGGTGCTCGCCGATGTCGACGGGTACGAACTCGCGCAGATCATCTTCCTGACCAAGTACAAGCGTCATCAGGCGGCGGCGATGTACCCGCAGTTCCGCAGCGCCATCATGTCCCTTGAGGGTGATGTGGAGGTCGTGCAGTACATCGATTCCGAGGCGATAACGGTGATCGTCGATGGGCAGCACCGCGTCAAGGACATCCGCAACAAGTGGGGCTTCGTCCCGGCGGTCATCATCCCGAACTCAAGCTTCGGTGAGGGTCCATGGGGTGACGACTCCATCAGTCACGTCATCCCACTCCAGGACGAGTACGTCTATCGGGAGTCGCTCAAGACGACCATCCTTGAGCAGACCATCCTCCAGCCACTCGTCATCGAGGCAGGCGACAACCTCCCGGATGAGATACCGATGGGGCCGCGCGACGCCATCCCGGTGAAGGCCGGGGGAAGAGTCTATCGCCTGCAGCCGGTACAGGTCCCCTACCAGTACCTCCAAAGCCAGAGCGACCTCATCAAGCTCATCGACAGGGTGGGAGCAGTCCCCGACGTGCTCCGGAGCCAGTTCGAGGGCAACGTGCTCACCGGGAAGGGCGTCAGTGCTCTCTTGGGGCCGACGCAGATGACGTTCAACGTCAAGGGCAACGAGATATACCCGGCTCTGTCCATGCTCAACAAGATGGCCATGAAGATGTGGCACAAGATGTGGCCACGCGCCGAGCACACCGTCTACTTCCTCGACCACGGCAACCACATGCAGGTGGAGTCCTTCAAGACTGGGGAGTTCGAGGGATGGTACGAGAACGTCGTCTACGTCGACGCCTCCTCCTACTTCGATTCGCAGAGCAGGTTCGTCAGCGTCCTGCAGGCAGTGCAGAACCGTCTCATGAGCCGCCAGACAGCGATGCAGTTCGTGCCTGGTGTCGACGACCCGGTGAACGAGCAGGCTCTCATCGACGGAGAGTTCGAGAAGGACATGCAGCTCCAGCAGGCGGCCATGGCCTTCTCGGAGGCGAACGTGCAGCCCGACATGGCCTCGCAGGGGATGACGAACTACTCGCTCGGCAAGGGCTATATGGGGGAGACGCCTACCCCGGAGCCCATCGGCGGCTTCGAGGTCGGACAGCCCGCAGAGCAAGAGGCCATGGCCGGTGAGGGGAGCGGCTTCCTCGACGACATCATCGAGATGCTCTCTGGCGTCACGCTCCGTGGGCGTGTCTGGCTTGCCGGCAACATCGTCACCGACCCGGACTACTCGCCGTCCAGCCCGAGCTGGAACGGAATCGACATCTTCGTTGAGGACCCGAACGACAAGGGAGCGATCAACACCACGATGCGCAACCAGTTCCCGGAGGTCCACGGCAGCATCAACTACCACGAGGGTGAACCGTCACCAGACGAACCGGCCATGCTGGTCAGCGACGAGGGTGACGAAGGCGAGAGCACCGATGATGCGGCGATGATGGAAGCGCTGATGAGCGGCGGAGAACAGGGTATGCCTGGCATGCCTCCGGGGATGGTGTGAGATGCCGCTGCCCCAGCAACCAATCCAGGGTGATGTATCGCGCGTCGAGCAGCTCGCCAGCGGGCTCAAGCGCACCGGAGGTACGTCGGGGCCGCTCGTGCAGAAGAGGACCGCCGGCAGGCCGACGGGAAGCACGGCGCAGCCGAAACCGGCTCCGCAGCAGGCGCAGCGGGGCGTGGTCACCGACTCTCAGAAGCAGATGTATTCCCTCATGGCGCGGGCCGAGTGGGTACGCCAGTTCTGGGCATCGATGGAGCAGCGCTTCCCATCTCCCGAGACGAGCTACTATCGCGCTGCGGCCGATCGTATGGCCGACGAGATAGCTTCTGGCACCTACGACAACACGGCGAACTTCGAGTTCTGAGGGATGGCTATTCCGGTCGGGAGCACGTCGGCCTCCGCCTCTTACGTACCGAAGAAGAAGAAGAAGAAGCCTGTAGGCATCGGCGGCACCGCCAAGGTAGGAGGCGTCGCACCGCAGCAGAGCGCGAAGACAGCTCCGGCTGCGCCTCCCGCAGCGCCTCAGTCACCAGACGAGCAGTTCAGGGACAACCAGCTCAAGCGAGCGCAAGACGTCCTCTACCAGCCCGGAATCCCCGATGTCGAGAACATACCTTCCGATGAGTACCTGCGGCATCTCAAGACCCCTGAGCAGGAGCTGCAGCCTGTCCAGAGCCAGACGCGCAACATCATCACCGCCTACCGAGAAGTCCATGGGAAGGACCCATCAGCGGCGGTGCTCGCCATGCTGCTCACGTCGACAGGTCCGAACACGAGCCTCGAACAGTACCGCGACCTGTTAGCGCCGACCGGCGGTGCGAAGTGGCAGGTACCGGGCAGCGCAGAGATAGCTGTCATCAAGCAGAAGTACGACCCGGCGACCCTACTCGGGTGGGGCGCTGACCCTGACCCCGGGCTCCACCTTGGGCTCACCACCGGCGTCGGAGACCCCATCGGCCCGCTCTTCAACGAGACCGCTTCCCCGTACGGCACCGGGTCGAACCTCGCCAGGCTGCGCTCCGAGGCGCTGCGACGCGAGTGGGGCGACAAGGACAGGACGTGGTTCGAGCGTTACGAGCATGACGCCATCACCGGCCGCATCTACGACCTCAAGAACCTTCTCGCCTCGCGCCAGCTCTGGCTTGAGAAGTACATGGGGCAGGAAGAGGTCCTCGACTTCGACCGCTCCACCGGTGAGTACGACGCCGGGACCGACGCCGCCTATCGCCAGATCACGTTCATGCGCCAGTGGGCGAAGTACGTCTACGGGAACGACAAACAGCGACAGGAAGCCTACAAGGTGATGGTCGGAGATGAGGAGAGTGGAGAACCTGGTCTTATCTGGGACATCCACGGTCTGTCGTCAGATGGACGGTTGCTCGTCGAGAAGCTCAAGTACCTGCGCAGCAACATCCGCAAAGGCATCCTCCCAAGCGCCGCTGAGAAGAGGCTCCTGTATGCAGGGTATGTAGCCGGTCGTCCATTCGGTCAGAGCGAGACGAAAGCCAGACTCGATTTCGTCAACGAGCACGGTTTCGACAACCTGCCGGCAGACGCGCAGGCGCTCCACACCGCAGAGAAGCGGAATCTCGGCGACTACATCTTCCAGATCATGAGTGTTCCCTTCGAGGCATCACGCAAGGGGTCGCAGGCACTGCACGATTGGCTGCCGGAAGGGCATCTCGGAGCCAGCGAGCATACGATCGCCGACCTGCGCAGCTTCGGTATCCCTGAGATCAAGGGGCTCGATTGGCAAGCCGGCCCGACCGATTTCGGTGCCTACCTCGGCAACGTCGCCGATGTCGTGAACGGCATCGTCCAGGTCGGTGTAGCGGCCGTGCAGGACGTTCCCGGAGCGGCCATCATGGGCATCGAGGCGAAGGGCGTACAGCTCCTCAACGTGCTCGGACTCGCGTCCGGCACGCATGTCCTCGACGGTGACGGCCACATCGTCCCCAACCCGAAGTTCCTTGCCGCGATGCAAGAGCCGGAGAAGGTCATCGGCAAGGAGCGTCTCGCCCAAGTCAGGGGAGCAGGGTGGGGTACCGGCCCCGCCATCACCGCGCTCATGAAAGAAGAAGAGGAACCGGGATTCGACCTTGACTGGGGCGTGCTCACATCAGCGAATGCGTGGGCAGCGGCGCGCAACACCGACCAAGGGAAGATGCTCGTCCGTGCCTGGGCGGAAGATTCACTTCTCGGCATGGGCATAGACGCCAGTGAGATAGACGGGCCTCTCGGGACGCTCTACAACACCGCCATCGACATCGCCGACCTCGCTGGGGCCATCGGTCTTGGGCACGGCGTCTTCAAGGTCGCGAAGTACGGTGGCAAGAAGGCAGGCGTCGCGGGCTACAAGGCCACTCGTGCGACCGTGCGTGGTCTCGACAGGGCCATCTACGAGGCCACGGAGCCAGGCTCTGCGCTCCGCAACAGGCTGCTCGAATCCACGAGCGGCCGTTTCAACAAGTACAAGATGGAGGCTCGCCTACCGGGCGGGCGCAGGCGCGATACGCGCAGGATGCGAAGCGAGGACGCCCGCCGCACGCAGCGTCTTGAGGATGAGTACGAAAGCATCGACGCCGAGCTGACGCGGGACGCCGAGAGCAGGCTCCCAGAGGAGCCGTCGGCCAGGGACCCCGATGAAGTGAACGACTACGCTTCGGCGAAGCGTTACATCCTCGCGCGCGGTGGGATCAAGGCCGGAGACCTGGCCCGGTATGAGTCGCAATTCACCCCTGCTGAGAAGCGCAGCGCGTCACATGGTCTTGTGAGGCGTAAGCAGGAAGGCGTCGAACCACAAGCTCTCGATGAAGTGCTGCGGGAGATGATCGCCGACAACCCCGGTGTGCCGTTCGAGGACGTGAACTCCTTCTGGCAGTGGATGGACGCACAGCGGGCCGCAAGGGGAAGGGCGGCATCCAATCGGCAGCCAAGAATGAGCAAGAGCGATACCGACGCCGCTTTGAAGCGTCTGGATGAGATAGAGAAGGAACTGGACGACATCGAATCCAGGTACCCTCAGGCTGAGCCCGAGGGTAAGGGCACCCTCCCGCCCGACGAGACGACGCACACGCCGAGAGGCAGCCGCGCGAAGCGGCAGTACGAGGCACTCTCGCCGGAAGAGCGGGGAGAGGGCGCAAAGCCGAGGACGGAACTCCACCCTGACGACTTCGACCCGACGGAGCCGGACTGGATGCGCGACGCCCCCGATGGGGAGGCCGGACTGCGCTACGCCTACGCGATGGACGAAGCCCTTGTCCGCACCATGCACGAGTATGACGTAGACCTCATGCCCGGCGACCCGCTGAGCGAGATAGCGAAGGTCTACGAAGTCCTCGGACCAGAGGCAGATGTCAAGCTGTACAGTCATCTCGCCGATGTGCTTGAAGAGCGTGGTCTGGCGAGAAGTGTCCCGGAGACACCTGTCGCTAAGACACCTGCCGCTGAGACACCGACCGCCGAGAGTGGACCGTCGGTACCGGTGCAGCAGTTCACGACGCGTCACGGACAGCAGCGCTGGCAGGTCACTCCGATACCGGGGGAGCCGCGCATCAACGCCGGGGGCGTGCGCGTGCGCGAGGTCGTCATGCGCGACGGGAGGCGTGTCGAGGTAGACGCCGGGATAGCAGATGAAGTCTCGCGTCTCGACCAGGGCGGGTATCGACCGCACCAGTCACATGGGTTCCCCGATGACCACCCGAAGTCGCACCCGACGCAGAAGATGGGCGTCGAGCCGTACGTCGAGTTCGTGATCGGTGAGCTGGACACGGTGAGCAAGCTCCGGCAAGCGAAGCTCTTCGACATCAAGGACGCGGCTGCGAAGACCGAGGTCGGCTACGAGTACGGAAAGGCCGTCGTCAACGGCAAGGAAGTGCGCACCATCATCGTCCGCGGGCAAGGGCTGCGTGAGTTCGTGAACGAGTTGCTCGGTGCCGAGAGGCGTCCGCCGAAGGCCGAAGGGCCGCTTCCTCCGGCAGATGAGGGTGGTGCCGGCGCACGTCCTCCGGCAGATGCCGTCATGGCTGAGGCAGCCGCACCGCAGGATGCTGTCGGGTACCCGTGGTGGCTGCGGAACAAGGCCGAGACGCTTGCGCTTCTCACCGACCCTGACCTCGCTTGGCTGGTCGCCAGACTACTGAAAGTCCCGGATGAGAAGACCGGGAAGAAGGCGGCCGTCGAGGCTGTCAACGACATCATCTCTTCGACCGACCCGGCGAGAGTGGCGGCACGTATCGATGAACTCTCCGGTGGTGAGGTCGACCCGTCGATGCCCGGCCTTCTCTACCATCTTCGCATCCAGCACGAACTGAAGGGCGCGAAGACGAACTGGCCGAAGCTCTTCACGATGATGAGCACCTACACGGCATTCTCGAACGATGTGCCCGACCGGGGGACGAGTCAGGCGATGCACGGCTTCGCCACGGCGACGAACATGGGTCTTGAGAAGATGACCACCACCGAGTGGAGAGCCGTCAACCACATCCTGACAGAGATATGGAAGACGGACGACGTGGGCAGGCGGCATGAGCTGGTCGCACGCCTCGATGACCGCGTTCGCAGCAACATGATGAACCGCCCCGTCTTCGACATGGCTGGGCAGCGTAGGCACGGGAAGCCGCGCTGGACGAACGAGTGGGAGAAGTACCAGCACTTCGTGAGGACCGTCTATGCCATGCAGGCGAAGACGCTGCTGGGCAAGGACATGACCTATGCGAGCCATCTGGGGAGGCGGTCATACGGACCTGGCGACCGCCCACGCGCGAACTACAGCATGATCGAGAGGGCGCGTACCGAGATAGACGACTTGAAGAAGCGCTACCTGGAAGCGGCCGACGAAGGCGAGAAGGCGAGGCTCAAGCAGGCGATCGCCGAAGCCGACGCTGAGATACTCGCGATGAGAGAGGATGCTCTCATCCTCGACATGGCCGAACGCAGCGTGAAGGGGTACAAGTGGGACTCACCCAAGGTGAAGGGAGCGGCAGCGCGCTGGAAGGAGCGCTCACCGACGCCGCAGCCGGTGTACGGGTTCCAGCTCCGCAAGGGCATCACGCACGCCGACGACATCGACCCGCGACTGCTCGCCATCTATCAGGCGGGGCCGCAGGCACGGGTGTTCGAACTTTCTCAGTCGTCGCGCTGGAACATCCTCTACGGCAACAACATCACGCGCATGTGGAAGATGCTGGTGCTCAGCTCGACCGGGTTCCCGCTGCGCGTGAACGCAGGTGACGAGTTCTGGCGTCTTGTCCCGGAGGGCATGGCTCCCGGGTCACCCGCGTTCATCGAAGCACGGGCCGCGATGCGCGACCTGCTCGGGGCGCGGACGCTGCGGGGGCATCGTGAGGCGCTTGAGGTACGCGGGGAGGGGACGGTCGGCAGAGGTATCAGCGACCGCCTCTTCGACACGATGAACGCCGATTACGTCGAGGCCGTGGTCAAGGATTGGGCGCTTGTCGGCCCGAACGACGGACATCCCCATTACGTGCCGGCGTTCCGCGACTTCTTCCGCCAGCTCATGGAGGAGCCACACTTCAAGCGGTGGCGTGACGAGGGGATGCCTGAGTTCAAGGACAGCAAGGGGCGTTTCGACAGGATAGCGCTTGAGGAGTTCGTCGAGAAAGCGCTGCTTGAGTCGGAAGAAGGCAGGCTCCTCCTGCTCCGTACCGGCAGAGCGCGTGCAAGGGACGGACACTTCTACCCGGACCGTGGTGCACTTGGCGACCTCGTGACCGTCTACGCCGATACGATGCAGAAGGTCATTGGGTCAGGGCCGCTGCGTGGTGCGGCGAGGAAGGGCAAGATCACGCGAGCCGAGATGAACGCTGCCGGGGAAGACCTCTGGTCAGTCCCGGTGTCCATCGGTGTCGAGCGGCCGTGGCGGAGAGGACCACTCGGAGTGCTCACGCCTGCCGGGTTCTACGAGAAGCTCACCATGCCCATGCTGGAGGCCATCACCTACCAGCTCCGTGGGACCTTCTTCAGCGGGTTCTACCTGCGCGAGGCGAAACGTCTCAAGGAAGAGCACCCTGACTGGAAGAGTGAAGCTATACACGATGCCGCATCAGAACGTGCTCTCGATCGCGTGAACCAGGTGACCTTCACCCGTAACGCGACCATCCTCGAGGACTTGGGACGCAACGTCCTCCCGTTCATCAGCTCCTACCGACAGTTCATGGTCTACTGGATGCGCGTGTTCGCGAAAGAGCCGCTCGCGATGGGCGCTGCCCATGCAGCGGCGCAGAACCTCGGGCTCGGTGGATGGTTCGGTCCGTTCTGGATGCAGGAGGACAAGTACGCTCCGGAGGACCGCAAGAAGGGCGTCGTCGGTCAATCGGTACCGAACGTGCATCCTTTCGTCGCCTATCTCGTCGGCAGGTCGACTGGCTGGGACACCGGCATCGAGGACTTTCCCGGCATGGCTGGGGCGAGCGAGACATACCAGCCACTCAACATCCTTGGGAACCTCTACTACGCGAAGACCGGCGAGCAGCTCCCGATGAGTCGCCCGATCGGCACGATGCAGTGGCGACTGCGGCAGTACGAGCTCCACAACCTCACCTACAACGGCGCGCCGGCTGGTGGCGGTCCGGCGACGGCCACCGTTGATGGCGATTGGCGCTATGACCTCTTCAAGCGTCTCGGGTTCCATGACCCGCTGGCAGCCGATGCCTGGGTCCGGTCGCGGTTGTCTCCCAAGGGAGGGACGGCGAGAGAGATTCCAGAGGTCGAGTGGAAACGCGACCACGACCTCGCCTACGAGGCCCTGAACGGAGCGGCCGAACAGGCTGCCTATCGCGCTGCCCACCCCAAATACGATGCTCTTCTCAGCCTGTCGGAACATCCCACTCATGAGGAGCGTCTGCGGCTGCTCTCACGGTTCCCTGACCTCATAAAGTACGAGGTCGGGCTCTACGACAAGGAGAGCCAAGAGGGCGTGGACATGACGTTCGAGGAGATGCTCAGGCTCGGCATCATCGACATCAAGGACACGCGCCGCATCGAACAGGACTACGCGCGTGCCGTCGCCGATGTGTTCGGCGGCAACGTGAAGGTCGGCGACACGACGCAGCCATACGGCGGAGACATCGCGAGGCTGGACGCCGAGAAGAAGCTCGCCGATGCGTTGAAGAAGGCGAAGTCGAACATCAAGAAAGCCGCCCTCGAACTGTCGCCGGGTGGGAAGAAAGAGGCGAAGAACCTCGCCGAGCGCTGGATCGACAAGGTGGAGAACCCGCGCGCTGACAGGCAGTTCGTCGTCCCGCCGCTTCTCGCCGATTGGGCTCGCCGCAACAAGATCAACCCGCAGTCGCTCAACCTTGGCGCTCTGCAGAACACCTTCGATGAACTCTGGGGAAGGCAGCCGCGTTCAGAGCCGGAGAAGCCTCCAGAGGCAGCGCTCGGGCTGCTTCCCGGTCTCGCTGCGGTCGGCGTTCTCAGTGAACAGACCGCAGGCCAGCTCATCGATGAGTCCGATTACGTGGCGGACATCAAGAAGGCAGGCATCAAGCAGCAGCAGGACAATCGCAAGCTGCTTCTCGACGCCAAGATGGAGGAGTCGTTCAAGCTCGACTCGGCAGACCTGCGGCGTATGGGATGGGATGCGGGGGTCGCCTTCGACCGCGCCATGCAGGATGTGGAACGCTTCTACTACTCAGAGGGCGAGTACGGATGGTACAAGCAGCGGGGGAAGTCGACCACCAGTGAAGGACGTGAGGCCCGCAACCGTTACTACGCCTACCGCGACAAGCGCATGCGGCGCGTCAAGGGCGGCGAGGCGGTCATCGGCGGGCTCACGAAGACGCTGCGCATGGACCGCTACTTCTCAGACCCAGGTGTGAAGGGGTCGTTCGGGTACGGCAAGAAGGCGGAGGAGCGTCAGAAGCTCTGGGACGCCTACGTGGCCGAGACGCTCAAGCTCGATGCCGACCCGAGGAAAGTGCTTGAGTACAAGCGACAGTTCGACCCGATCCTGAAAGACCGTTACGAGGAACGCATGCGGGTCAATGACTGGCTCGCGACCATCGCCATGGCGTCCTACATGCGTAACAAGATGAAGGCATCGTGGAGTGACTACTACAAGGGTCCCGGCAACTCCGTCTATACGGACATGGGTGAGAAGATGGTCGCCGACCTTGAGAAGCTCATGAAGAGCTTCTACTCGGACAGCGAGGGCAAGAAGCGCAAGGGCAGCCTCTTCTACGAAGACATCACTACCTATTTCGGCGATGCGCATTCGCTCGCCTATCGTATGCTTGAGTGGTACTACCATTGATAGGGGGTGAGACGACAGATGGCCAACAGGGTCGTTAGCGACGACAAGCCGGCGAGTGGTGGCCCGTGGTACTACGTCGGGCAGCAGAACGGCGTGAACGTATGGTCGACGTCCAAGCCCGGCAGCGGCACCGGAACGGGGACTGGCACTGGAACTGGGACCGGCACCGGCACCAAGACCGGTACGGGGACCGGCACCGGCACGGGCGGCTCTGCCGATGAGGGGCTCTCCAAGTACATCCAGGAATACAGGCAGCGGTTCTTCGATGCCGGGAAGCCGCCGCAGGACCTGCTCAAAAGGGCGAAGGAGAACAACTGGAGCCTCGCCTACTTCGACATGCAGGTGCGGCTCAAGGACCCGGCCTACTTGAAGAGCAAGGAGGCGCGCAGCGCGCTTCCTGAGTTCACTCGCACGATGAAGCTGCTCTTCCCAGGGCTGTCCAGCGCCAAGCGGCAGGCGGCGCTCATGAAGAACAAGTTCTATCGTCGTCAGGCTTCGTGGTACCTGCGGAACGGCATCGCCTTCCGGAAGGGTGGAGATGAGCTGCTCTACGAGCGCATCACGGGCACGAAGCGTTGGAACAAGCAGAATCCATACTGGAAGATGTACGCGGCGAACAGAGACCCTGACGTACAAGCGGAGATGAACCCGATCGCCTACAAGGCCCATCTCGACAGCCTGAGACAAGCGTTCAAGGATGTCGCCCCGGGCTCCGGTATCGACCTGAGCATGCCTGACGACTACTACAGGGCGTTCTTCCGCTCGCGCTATGCGAGCAAGGAAGGCATCCCGGAATTCAGGGAGAACCTCAAGAACCTGGCTTCGCAAGCCACGTCATTCGGATGGTTCGAAGGCACACCGATGGCCACCGGAGAACAGAAGCAGGTGCTCTTCGGCGGCAAGCAGCAGGGCGACCTGCGTTCGCGACTCGCCAGGCATTACAGCGCACAGCGTGAGTTCCTCGCCGGCGACAAGGTAGATGCCAGCCAAGTCGGCGTGAACGAGCGGGGACAGCTCGTCAGGAAGACGTTCTGAGATGCCCGAGCGAAGCGACCACACTGAGAGCAAGGTCCGCCAGTGGGCGACCCGCATCAACGGCGACCCGATCACGAACCGCGACGTGATCGAGTTGGTGCTGGCCGTCGACGACGACGGCAACGACCGCCACAACGAGACCATGGCGCTGATGGCCGAGATGCAGGCGCGGCTGGTGCTGATCGAGGAGTGGCGCGCTACCTGCCCAGGCGGCTCCATCGCCGAGTACGTCGAGGGCGAGCATCATGCGCGGCACGCAGACCACATGACGGCCGACCACCCGCCGCGGCGCGGGACCGACCCCGAGAGCGCTGACTTCACGGAGCAGCGCCGCGGCCCCACCGGCTCCCTCAGCGCCGACGAGGAGATGGGCGACATGCGGCGCGCATGGCGGGTGGTGCGCTGGGGCGTCGCCGCATTCGTGCTGCCCATCATCGCCACCGGCGGCTACAGGCTCGGACAGATCATCTTCGGCTAAGGAGGGGGCTCGTGCATAACGTCATCCAGCAGAAGTACAAGATGCGGAGTTGGCTCCAGGACCACGGCAAGTCCGCCGTCCGCATGAACATGAAGTCTGGCGTCTGGGGACCAGCCGCACGCCGCAACGCATGGCGCGTCACCAAAGCGGCGACGGGCAAGGCATCGACCCGGCGCAAGAACGTCGAGGCGGTGCTCTGGCCGAACCCGTTCCACATCATCGAGAAGACCTACAAGTGGAACGGGAGTCTCGACGCCCGCTCCGGCAAGCCGCTTGGCACCGTCTGGCACAACGCCGCCGCAAGCCACTGCACGCCCGACGACGTCCATCGCTGGCACCTCGCCAACGGCTGGAAGGGCATCGCCTACCACTTCTTCGTGGACAAGCAGGGCAAGGTCTACCGGGGCCGTCCCGAGTGGGCACTGGGCGGTCACGCGGTCGGGGCGTCGGCGTGGCTCGGCGTCTGCTTCGAGGGCAACTTCGACAAGGAAGAGATGGGCGCGGCTCAGATGAAGGCAGGGCAGCGTCTCGCCAAGTACCTGCACCAGAAGTACAACCGGCCCGACAAGCGGCACAAGGACATGCCGGGGAACAGCACCTCCTGTCCTGGCAAGAACTTCCCGTTCACCACGATCACGGGCCATAAGTGACGCCCGCAGCATCAAACACCGGAAGCATTGGGCATGGCTTGACGGCGGCATGGTCGCAAAGACGAAGCGTCACAAGTCCGAGGCCACCCGCATCGGGCGGCTCCGGTGACTCCCCACTGCCGCGAGGCATGACGCAGGAGGCATGAAGGCACGACCTACCTCGACAACACTATTGTTCGTGACAATCTGAACACCATCACGGTGACGGCCGTGAACTCCAGCTTTGTCCGGTATGCAGCGAGCTTCACGATTGCCGCTGGCGAGAACCAACTGACAGTCCAGCTCATCAACCGCTTAGGGACAGGGACGTTCTACGTCACTGGCGCAGTCCTTGAGAAGTCCCCCTTCCCCACCCCCTACTTCGATGGCAACACCCATGACTGCGCGTGGACGGGG
>CAYTJW010000018.1:0-3876 GCA_964438135.1 uncultured Thermoanaerobaculia bacterium | reverse complement strand
GAGTTCATGAGCCCCGGTGACATGCTGATACCCCTACAGGGCGACTCGCGCGCCTACAAGAAGGTGTGACATGGCTGAGGTGAATGGCATCTTCGTCCCGACGGTCTGGGCGCATGACGGCCTCGTGGACTACTTCTACCCGACGCCGGAGCTGCGGGCTGCGGTCGTCAAGGACAAGGACACTGCGGCCCACTTCGAGGCGCAGAAGGACTCCCACTGCGTCACGGTCCCGACCCGCCGGGCGCTGCAACTCGCCAACGAGCGTTACAAGCTCGGCATCGACGTCAAGGTGGGCACGACCAAGGGCGAGGCGCTGGAGGCCAAGCTGGCCGAGGTCGTGCCGCTCGCCGAGTGGACCGCCGCCCGCGCCGTCATCGCGGCCGAGGAGGCCAAGGAGAAGCCGGTGGACGTGAAGCCGGTCGTTCGCGGGTGAGTGACTGTATGATTGATGGACAAGCTCGCGCAGGCGGGCAGGCAACTACAGGAGGAACAGGACATGGCTGACTTCGACCCCACCACCACTGGAACGGCACCGGAAGAGAAGGACGCCTACGACGAGTTCCTCGACAGTCTTGAAGGCAACGAGCAGGAACAGGCAGAGCGCGAAGACCGCAAGGCCGCAGAGGACAAGGCCCTGTCGCGCAAGGAGTTCCAAGAGTGGCGCAACGAGCAGAAGGTCGATTCCCTTCTCGCCGAGTTCAAGAAGAACGCCGGGGACGATGCGGTCAAGCTCTACGACATCTACTCGCACGGCGTCGACATGTCCGACCCGAAGCAAGTGAAGCGTCTCATGGACTTGGCGATCGCGAATGCGTCGTCTGTCAGTGCCAACACCAGCATCGATGAGGCGGAGATGGAGCAGGAAGTCGAGCGCAGGGCCGCCGAGAAGGCTGCATCTGACTACGGTACCGGCCCTATCAGTGGCGGCTCTCCCGCCGGCGAGGAGACTCCGCAGGAATACTTCGACCGCATCCGCAAGGAAGCCGTTGAGAAGCGCGACACCCGTGCTCTTGGGAGGCTGCTTGTGGACTTGCCTCCCGATGCATCGTAGTATGAACATCTGAGCGGAGATTCTCCGCTCCGAGCAGGTGCAAGCTCGCCTCTTGTCGATGGTGGCTTTGCCCAGGCTGTAGAGGACGAATGGCATCGCCTTCGCCCGATGCGTCACCGACTGAGCAACAGCGACAGACAAGGATGGTGAGCAAATGGCTCTCCCTACCGCCCCATCGTTCGCATCGTTCGATGTGACCGACAGGACCCAAGGCCGCTCCGTGCACAGCGTGCTTCTCGACGCCGTGTACGCTCTCAGCGATCTTGAGCGCGTTCTCGCGGCTCCCGGCCGCACGAGTGGTGAGCAGCGTCACGAATGGATCAGCCTCCGGCCTCCGATCCAGACCGTCACCGCTGCCGCGACCACCAACACCGATGTCGGCGACGGCAGCGCCAGTGCGACCAGCATGGAGCTGTCGGCCGGGCATGGAGCGCGCGTCCAGCCTGGCACCCTGCTCATGAACACGAGCGTGGCCACGCCAATCGGGACATACCAGCGCAACGAGATCCTCGAAGTCACGGCCGTCTCGACCGACACCCTGACCGTCGTCCGCGACGCCGGGGCGTTCAACAGTGGGACCGGCTCCACCGCGCACACCAACACCAGCGTCTACCGCATCCTCTACACGCCGCTGCAGGAAGGGTCGCTGGCATCTGCGGACCCGAACACCTACCAGGCTGACGACACCCTGGAGAACTACACGGCTATCCAGTCGTTCAAGATGCAGCTCACCGGGTCGCAGAAGGCGCGCAGGATGGAAGTCGTCGACTCCGAGGTCGAGCGGCAGTGGCAGGTGGCTCTCGACGGGTTCACCAACAAGCGAGCCTCGATGCACCTGTACGGCTACAACAGCTCTACCGCCGTCGGCTCCGACACGGTGATCCGCAACAGCAAGGGCATCCTCGACTTCCTCGTTGACAACATCGTCTCAACGAACCCGCTCGTCGACTACACGAGCACCACGCTCACATACGACGTGATCAACGCCCTGTTCATCAAGCTCTTCAACAACGGCGTGCGTCCCAGCAACCGCTACAAGATCGTCACCAGCGCAGTCACCAAGGACGTCATCTCCTCATGGGAGAGCGACAAGGTGCGCACGACCCTGGACACGTCCCAGGTCGGTCGTGAGATCACGGTCTTCAAGAGCACGCTCGGGTTCGAGGCAGAGATCATCGCCGAACCGATGGTGTTGAAGAACGATGTCTTCATCATCGACCCCACGCTCATCCGGCCGATGATCTTCCGTGAGTACACCAAGGAAGCGTGGGGCAAGGGAACGCCGGCTCCGAACGGCGATGACATGTGGTACCAGAGGTACCTGGGCGAAGAGACCCTCATGGTCATCAACCCTGGCACCGCCCATGCTGCCATCACCTACCTGACCTGGGTCTGAGCGGGGACGGTGGGTCATGGCCAACACGACTCTGACAGTCGCGCTAGACACTGATGTCGACCAGAAGCTTACCGCCCTCATGGCGGGCGTCGATGTCGGTGCGAAGGGCTGCTCCATCAAGGCGTTCACCGCGACCGCCGGGACAGGCACATACCCGGTAGCCGGGCTGACACTCGACCTCAGCGGCCTCTTCAAGACCAAGGTCTTCGCGGTCGTCTGCTCGCCGCTCTACGACCCGGCCGTGACGACCGGTGACCTCTCTTTCCCGACCGTGTACATCCCGAGCGCCGGCAACGCGCCCGGTACCGGGAAGCTCCACATCTACACGTCGAACGGAGCCGCATCAGCGGGCCTGCTCATCGCCCCCGATGCGACGGCCACGATCACCGGGTACGTGGTCACCGGGTTCGCGATCGGATACTGACAATGAGGACGCTCGTGGCCGCTCCCACCACCAGCAGGAAGCGTGAATCGTTCCTGGAGTGGGCAGCGGCCACGGCGTCCTACGAACGTCTCGTGGTGCTCGATGACGACGATGCGGACTATGCCGACACGCTTGATATGGTCGGTGTCCACTACATCTTCTTCACCCCGTCCACGGACGACAAGCGCAAGGGTCCACATCGCATGTGCGGTCCGCTATTCAACGAGGCGTGGGCGGCGCTGTTGGCGAGAGCGGACGACTACACGCATGTCCTCTCTCTCGACACCGACGTACTACCGCCAGCATACTGTGACATCGTTGCACTCATGGAGAACAACTACCATGACTGCGACTTCCTCATCCATGGAGTGCCGTGGCGCAGCATCTACAAGAAGTCGACACGTCTCGCATACGAGACGAGCTGCACGTTCGCTACCGTACCTATCTGGCGCAAGGCCCTTGCCCTTGCCCTTGAGGACACAGACAACCGCCAGCTCTATCGCACGGTGCGTTATCCGTGCTTCCGCGTCAGAGAGATATCCCTCGTGAACCTTGAGCACCGCAACGACTGACCGCAACTTACAGGGAGGATACGATGGGAGAGTTCGTCCAGAACAGTGAGATCACGCTCGCCGCGGCGAGCGGTTCGGCTCCGGCGCAAGGCACAGGTCTCGGCAAGATCACCACGCTTGTCGCAGCAGCGACCGACTACATCCGCCTCGACTGCGACCGCGATGTGGCGAAGGTCGATTGGGTGGTGAAGGCCGACAAGTCACATTCGGTGCAGCTCTACCGAGCCCGCACGAACGTCCTTGGAGCGACCATCACGCTCGCCGACGCGACGGCCGTCGACGATGGCGACACCTTCATCCTGAACGGCCTCACCTTCACGGCTGAGACGACCGATGGCGACGCCTCGGCGGCCGCCCGCAAGTGGTATCACCCGAACCAGGCAGACGGTGCCGTGAACCTTGCGGCCCTGCTCAGCCACGCGACCTACGGCGT
>CAYTJW010000017.1:0-23266 GCA_964438135.1 uncultured Thermoanaerobaculia bacterium | reverse complement strand
CCGCGTATTTCGACCCAGGTCATTAGTAATCGAACTTCCGGGATGTTGTACTAGCTGCCAAGCCTTGACTTCTGAGGTTCGATAATCTAACTTGATCTCGTCGGAACCTGGCGTCGAGCCGTAAGAAACACGACGACAGGTCGCCCAACGGGAGAAACGCGAGATGCCCTTCAACAGCGCAGAGGACCTCGTCTTCCGGCTCTGCAAGGGGACCTTCCTTTCGTTGTGGAGCTACCCGAATGCCCTCAACTCGGCCGGAAGGGAACTTTGCGACATCCTCGTAGTCTGCGACCCTCACGTTGTGCTTGTCAGCGTCAAGGAAGTGCGCGCGACGGAGAATGTCGAACCGCTCGTGGAGTGGGAGCGCTGGGCACGGAGAGCGATCGAGGACTCGGCGAAGCAGCTGTACGGCGCCGAGCGCGAGCTAGGGCGTATGGACCGGGTGCTTCCAGCGAGTGGTGGCCCTGGGTTGGCCCTGCCTCCGACAGAGTCCAGATTGGTACATCGCCTCGCCGTGGCACTGGGCAGCGGTGGCGAGATCCCGTTCGCCCAGGGTGACCTGGGCAAGGGGTTCGTCCACGTGCTTGACGACGCAGCTGTGGAGACGGTGCTAGGCGAGCTCGACACCATCACGGACTTCGTCGAGTACCTTGCCGCGAAAGAGAGCCTCGTCCTGCGCACGCGGGCCGTGGTCCCGGGCGAGGAGAACCTGCTTGCCCTCTACCTGTCGAACGACCGGACGTTTCCGGACGGAGTCGACGCTCTGGTCACCGGCGACGACCTGTGGGAAGAACTGACCCGGCGTCCAGAGTGGGAGGCGAGAAAGGAGGCTGACAGGGCCAGCTACGCGTGGGACCGCCTCATCGAGTGGGTCACGAGGGACATCAACCTCGCCGCGAAGACCGAACCTGACCTGCTTCAGCACCAGGAACAGGCCCTGCGGGTGCTCGCCAGGGAAGCCCGATTCGCGCGGCGTGTGCTCGGCAGCGCCCAGGTCGAGTTCTTAGAGCAGGCAAGGGCTCGAGAAACCAGGGCTCGGATTGTGCCCTCCCCGTCCGGCGTGACCTACGTCTTCCTGGCGAGAGACCCCGAGACCCCCCGGCAGGAGAGGGTCGCCGAGCTCCAGGATCGGTGCCTTGTCGCTCGCAAGTTGGTCGCAGGAGCGAAGACGGTCGTGGGCGTCGCCACCGAGACTCCCGGCATGTCGGACTACTCCTCGGTCGACTTGGTCATGCTGCATGTGGGGGACTGGACGCCGCAAGAAGAGGCTCGCTGCCAGGCGCTACAGAAGGCTGGCCTTTTCGCCAAACCCCGGTGCACGACCGCTCACGAAGACGAGTACCCCGTCAGCGCGAGCGGCAGTGCCAACCCCGGAGACGCTCGCGGCGACCGGAACGAACATGGGAGCGCCCCATGACCCTCACCCACTCCGACCTCGCCGCCCGCATCCGGCAAGCCCGGGAGGCTGCGGGCTTCACCCAGGACGATGTGGCGCGGGTGCTGGCCATCTCGCGGCCGGCCGTAGTGATGCTCGAGGCGGGCAAGCGCAAGGTGTCGAGCGTCGAGTTGGCGGCCCTCGCCCGGATGCTCGGCCGGTCCATGCACGACTTCTTCGAGGAGAGCTTCGAGCGCGACGGGGTCGCGTTCGTGTGGCGGGCGCTGCCCGAGGCGCGGGAGGACCCGGCGGCCCAGGAGGGGATGAGCCGCGGCATCGAGGTGGTCAACGCGATCCTCGGGCTCGAGGGGCTGCTCGGCCTCGAGCGCCTCGCGCCGCGGCTGCCGCAGTACAACCTGCCGGTGCCCTTGACCACCTGGGACGCCGTGGTGCAGGGCGCCGACCTCGCGCGCCAGGAGCGGGAGCGGCTCCGCCTCGGCGTCGACCCGGTAGTGGACCCCGGTGCGGTGCTCGAGGGCGAAGGGGTGCTGGTTCTCTCGCTCGCCCTGCCCCAGGGGGTCTCGGGTCTCACCTTCCAGGCCCGCCGCGCCATGGTGTGCGTGATCAGCTCGGGCGACGCGCCGGTGCGGCAGCGCTACTCCCTGGCCCACGAGTACTGCCACGCCCTGTGCGACCTCAGCGGCGCGCCCGGGATCGTCAGCCGCGAGGGGCAGCGCAAGGACCCGCGCGAGGTCCGCGCCGACGCTTTCGCCGCCGCGTTCCTGATGCCCGAGGAGGCGGTGAGGGGTTACCTCGCCCGGCTCGGCAAGGGGCACCGCTCCCGGGTGAGCGCCGAGACCGGCGCGGCCATGGTCCGCGAGCCCGAGACCGAGTACGAGGCCCGACGGCCGAGGAAGGCCCGAGAGGTCGACATCTGGGACGTGGCCCGGCTCGCGCAACTCTTCGGAGTCAGCCGCCTGGCCGCGATCTGGCGTCTGGCGAACCTCCACCTCGTCACGGCCAAGCGCCGCGAGCGCTTGCTCGAGGAGGAGTCTCAAGGGTACGCGAGGGACCTGGGCGCCCTCGTCGGCGAGGACGAGGCGGCTCGGCCGCCCCGACCCCGGCTGCAGCCGGCGGAGCAGCGGCTGGTGTCCCTGGCCCTCGAGGCCGTTGAGGCCGAGGAGATCAGCCGCGGCAAACTGGTCGAGCTGCTGCGCCTCGCCGGCCTCGACGACGACCGGATCTACAGCCTTCCCCAGGCGCGCCGCGGCGGTGAGTAGAGGGAGCCGCGATTGCCTCCGACCGAGCGCACCCCGCTGCTCCTCGACGCCAACGTGGTCATCGACCTCGCCAAGCTCGGCTGCCTCGAGCAGGTGGCGAGACTGCCGGGGCTCGCCCTGCTCGTGGTGGACGAGGTCGTCGCCGAAGTGAAGCACCCGGCGCAAGCCGCGGCGCTCCAGCGCGCCGTCGACTCCGGTCTGATCGCGAGGGTCACGCTCGGAGACCCCGCCGAACAGGCGCTCATGGCGAGCCTCGGCCTGGCCCTCGGCGCAGGGGAGGCGGCGAGCCTGGCCTGCGCGGCCACCCGCGGCCACTTTCTCGCCACCGACGAGAAGCGCCCCAAGCTGATTCGGGAGGTGCGCGACCGGCTCGGCGAGCGGCGCCTGGTGAGGAGCACGACGCTGCTCGCGCGAGCCGTTACCGAGCACATCGTCTCGCTCGAGGGGCTGAACGAGCGCCTGCGCCAGCTGTCGGAGCGAGCGTCAAGCCCCCGCGACCACGACGACGCCGAGCACCTTGAACGGACCCTGCAGGCGGTCACGCGGGCATTGGGGAAGGCGAGACCGCGGTGAGGGGCGCCCCACCCGAGCGCACGCCGCCTGACTCTGCACCGGAATGGTGCAGAGCATGCAGAGTAGAATGCAGAGCAGTGACCACCCGGTGCTTGTCGAGCGCCGAGCAAGCGGACGCGTACCATCTCGGCCGAGTGGACACTCGAGGAATGCAGAGCCCGGAACGCGCGGTGGTGTTCCCTCCCACCTCAGGGCGTTCTCCCCGAGCCAGTGCAGAGAACTGGTTCCCGACCGGAGACACGGCGCTCGGGGGCGACGGGCGAATGAGCACACTGGGTGGAATCCCCGCGCCGGGTACGCACTGGCCGACCGGCGTCGCTGACATGACCGCGACGCGAAGCGAGCGGACGCCTTGCCTGGAGCTACCGCGATGACGGACAGCTCCCGGGCGCAGCTTCTCAAGGCCTCGCGGCGCTGGGTCGAGGCGGCAGGTGCTCTCCTCCGCATGAATGGCGGCCGCCCGCGGGAGACGGCGTACCTGGTCCACGTCGGCGTGGAGTGCGCCCTGAAGGCCCGCATCCTGGTTCGGGCGCGCGCGACATCCGTCACGGACCTTCGACGCCTGCTGCCAGAGGACGACTGGAACGAGCTCTTCAGGGGGTCCTCGGGCCACGACCTGGGTGCCCTTGCCAAGAAGGCGTGCCTCAAGATGCTGCTGGTGAACGAGGATCGTGAGAGCCTGCTGTCGGCCGCCGCTTGGGCGCGAATGACGTCCGCGGACCGACCATACTCGCTGCGATACGGCGCGATAGTCGTTCCGCTGAGAGACGCGACCGAGGAGCTCGAGGTTGGTGGGACCATTGTGAGGATGGTCGAGGAGAGAGCATGACAGACCCAGTGCGAGGCCGAGCAGGCGGTGGCAGGCGGCAAGCAGTCAGCGAAGCGCCGGCTACCAGCTACTCTCCGCGCCCCGATGTCTTCCGGGGCCGGGCGACCATGTTCTCGGCCGCGTCGTTCTTCGATGTCATCGCCGCCGGGGACGAGATCCCCGACACCGTCGAGGCCACACAACCAGAGGAGCAAGCGCGGCCGACGGTGGTCGCGTTCTACGGCCTCAAGGGCGGAGCAGGTCGGACACTCGCTCTCGCCCACGTCGCCGCGATTCTGGCTGACAGGGGTCACAAGGTGGCCGCTGTCGACCTGGATCTCGAAGCGCCCGGGCTTCACGTCGCGTTTGGGCTTCCCAGCCCTGCCGCCGACACTGGGGTTGTCCCGCTTCTGCGCCGGGCCGCATCCGCGCCGAGCCAGCAGGCGATCAGGGTGTCCGACCACCTGATCGTGGTGCCCGTGGCCAATGGTGCGGGGAAGGTCCTGCTGCTGCCGGCCGGGGAGCTCAACAGGAAATACCTGGCGGCCATCGAGGAGCTGGGTACCACGTTGTGGCACGCCCGAGCCTCAGCCAGCCCGCTCGTTCGCGTCTTGTCCGACCTGCACGCCACAGAGCAGGTGGACGTCCTGCTCCTGGATTGCCGCACGGGCTTCGACGGCCTCTCAGCCTCGGTGCTCTTCCACACCGCGGACCTCGCGGTCGTCTTCCTCCCGCTCTCGGACCAGGTCTGGGACGGAGTCAGCGTTCTGCTCGACGCGACCCGCGTGTCGAGGGCGTACCGGCAGGGTAGGCCGACGCTCCTGTTTGTCCCGAGCATGGTTCCACCCGGGGACGCAGGAAGCACGCAGAAGGACGCGTTCCTCGAGAGACTCGCGCAACGGTACGGCGACCGCCTCGGCAGGCTCGAGGCGGATGAGAGCGCCGAAGACCCGGACGAGCCTGCGTGGCCGTGGCTGGCGGAGGGGATCCGGTATGACATGAACGTGGCGGCGGTCGGTGCCGTGAGCACGCCGATTCACCGAGCTGCAGCCGCCCTGTATGGCCCGCTTGCTGAGGCCGTGGCGGGCGCAGCTGGGCTCAGCAGTCTGCTCCTTCAGGCGGTGGAGACTGTCGAGTCGAAGCGGATCCTCAGCGAGCTCAAGGTCGACCCCGGTAAGGCCTATGCGGAGGACAACTCTGTTGAGGAGGTGCTGAGTCACTTCGTCGCGCCGGACGTCTTGAGCGCCGCTGTGGATCGCTCCACGGCGATCGTCGTCGGTGCCAAGGGCGCCGGCAAGACCTTCCTGTGGCGGTATCTTGTGAACCAGGGCGGCGATGACTACCCACTGCCGGCCGACATGACCTATGCCGTGGGCCACGCGCCGAGGGGAACAGAGGAGGCAGAGGCGGGGCCACTACAGCTCACTGCCGACGCGCTGAAGGAGCTCGAGCGATCGGCCAGAATGCAGCAGCGAGGTACTCACAAGGCGTTCTGGCTGCTCTACGGGCTCGCCCAGCTCTCGAGCCTTGGAGCCGATGCGAGCCAAGGCGCAGGGTCGGGCTGCCGAGCCTCACCGCGTGCCCGAATCGGAGAGGTGGTTCGAACCGCGGCATCGAGTGCAGCCGGCACAAGGGACGAACGACGCTGTCTGAAGCGCCTGCTCGCCGCGTCCGACAGGCCTTCGCTCCAGTGTGCGCTAAGCGAAGCGCTGGCACTCCCTTCGGTTGGCACTCTGGCCGAGAACACGATGAGCGCTCTGGACAGCGCGCTTCTCGGGGCGGACGTCGCAGTGACCTTGACCTACGACGGCCTGGACACGGGTTTCGAGACCGGCAAGCGCAGCGAGTGGACCGCACGACAGGCTCGCTTCATCGAAGGGCTGCTGCTCGTGGTTGCGGATGCCCGCAGCCGGTTCCGCCGGTTGTTCTTCAAACTGCTCCTTCGAGAAGACATCTACCTTTCGCTCGGAATTCAGAACAAGAGCCACCTGGAAGCAACCAAGGTCGAGCTGCGATGGAAGCCGGCCGACGTCTGGAGGCTCGCCCTGAACGTGGCAGAGACCAGCATCACGTATCGCACTACGGTCATCCAGAGGCTTCGGCCCGGAAGCGCTCGGCCGTGGCCGGCCGACGAGGAGGCGCTCAAGACCCTCCTCGCTCCCCTCTGGGGGGAAACCGTCGAAAAGGGGAAGCAGGCCAAGACGGCGAACTACGTTCGAAGGCGGACCTCTGACGCGTCGGAGCGGCTGTTCCCGCGGACTCTCATGCAAGTCCTGGCCACGGCAATCTCCGAGGAGCGGAAGCGCGACGCCCCGGCAGCCAGCTGGCGAGTCATCGGTTTCAAGTCACTGCAGGTCGGCGTTGCCGAAGCGAGCACTCGGAGAGTCGACGACCTGAAGGCGGAGTACCAGGAGCTTGCGCCCTACCTCGAGGCGCTGTCCGGGATGGACATCTCCGGAAGCCGGTCCGACTTTGTGAACCACATGAAGAGAAACCTCACGCCTACTCCCGCCGGGCCTGGGAAGGCTGCGCGGCGTGGCGTGCTCAAGGGCACACTGCACGCTGGAGCAGGCGGCTGGGACAAGGTCGTCGAGCGCCTCGAGGCTGTCGGGGTCCTCGGTCCATATCGGCGGCGAAAGCCAACGAGCGGCGAACCGACGCTGGCTGTCGCGGTGCTGTACCGGGAGGGCCTGAGAATCAGGCGGGCCGGCCTCCTGTGAGCCAACACCTGGGATGGCCTCCTAAGGTCGGGCACTGTGGATCGAGGCTCGGGTGCGGGACCTGACCGGGTAAGACCTACTCTGAAGCGCCAGGTCCGTACGAGGCTTCAGAGTAGGACGCAGAGCTGCGACTGGGCTCGAGAAGAGCGAGAGGACGTCGCCATGACCCCCAACATCCCCCTCGCGGTCCGTCACCTGGTGACCGAGTACCGGCGCTTCCTGCGCACGTCGTACCGCTTCGCCGACGAGGGTCTGCGCCGGCAGTTCGAGGAGCACCTCGACCGCGCCGACGTGATCGTGAAGGGACCCTACGTCACCCTGGCCCGCGATCTGGCCCTGGGGCGGACCCTGCGCGAGCTGGCTCAAGCAGGACACGTCGAGGCGGACCTGCTGCGGCTGCACTGGCCGTTCGGCGAGCGGGCGCTGTACCTGCACCAGGAGCGAACGTTGGAGGCGGGGCGGGCCGGGCGGTCGCTGGTCGTCACCACCGGCACCGGCTCGGGCAAGACCGAGGCCTTCCTGCTGCCGGTGCTCGACGGGGTCGTGCGACGCAAGCGGGAGGGAGCGAGCGGGCTGCAGGCGGTTCTGCTCTACCCGATGAACGCGCTCGCCAACGACCAGCTCGAGCGGCTCCGCCGCCTGCTGCGCGGCACTGGCGCCAACCTCTCGTTCGCGCTTTACACCGGCGACAGCGACACCACGTCGGCCGAGCTGCGCGAGGCCCCGGCCGAGAGCGAGCGAACGAGCCGAGCGGCGATCCGCATGAGCCCGCCCGATGTGCTCCTCACCAACTACAAGCAGCTCGAGTTCCTGCTCGTGCGCCACGATGACCGCGGCCTCTTCACGCCCGCGCTGCGTTTCCTGGTCCTCGACGAGCTGCACTCCTACCGCGGCGCGCTGGCCACCGAGATCGCCTGCCTGGTCCGCCGCCTGAAGGCTCATTCCGGGCTCGAGCCTGGGCACCTGGTCGGGATGGCGACCTCGGCCACGGTCGCCTCCGGGGCGGGCGGAACCGACGGGCTCGCGCGCTTCGCCAGCGCCCTCCTGGGTGAGACCGTCGCCCCGGAAGACGTGATCGGCGAGGCCTACGCCGCCACGCCACCGCGCGGCCGCGAGTGGACGCCGCGGCCACCGCAGCTCGACGACGGCGAGCTGCGGAGTTTCGACCCGTCGTCCGACGACACCGTGGTCGCCCTGGCGGAAAAGCTCACTGGCCGCCGGTGTCCCCCAGCGGGCTCGATCGCCGCGCGGGTGGCGGCGGTGCTCGACGGCAACTCGGTCGTCTCCGCCCTCGAGACGGCCTTTTCGACCCCCGAGTCGCTCGAGGAGGGCGCCCGGCAGGTGCGGGAGCAGCTCGCGGACCGCGTCCGCCTCAGCCTCGACGAGGTCCGGCGGGAGGTCGAGGCCTACCTCATGGTGGGGAGCGTCGGCACCGAGGAGAGCCCGCCGCGGTTGCGGCCCAAGCTGCACGTGTTCTTCCACGGTGTCTACGACGTGGGCCTGTGCCTCGACCCCGCGTGCCGCTCGCTGGTTCCGCACGGCGCCGCCAGCTGCGCCCGCTGCGGCGCGGCGGCGCGGCCGGCAGCGCTGTGCCGCACCTGCGGCCAGGACTTCGTCAAGGTTCGCTTCGAGGGGGACGACGACCCCCAGCCGACAGGAACCGGCGACTTCTACAGCACCAAGCAGACCGGCTTCCTGACCCACCGGCTCCACGCGCTGCCCGGGGAGGACGAGGAGGAGGGGGAGCGCGACGAGAGTAAGGAGCGGCCAGCGACCACAGGGCGCAAGGGCGAGAGGGAACCCGTGGCGACCCTGAAACCGGTCCGGGTGTGCCCACGCTGCGGGAGGATCGGCGGCGAGCTCGGAGGCTGCAGCGGCTGCGGCTCGCCGCTGGTCGCCATGCTGCTCCACCGCGGACCGCTGCACACCTGCCCGGCCTGCGGCGACACCTACACCCGCGCCGACATCGTCACGCCGCTGCGCACCGGCACCGCCTCGACCGTCTCTGTCATCGCCACCCACCACCTCGACCTGCTCTCCGGCGCGGACCGCAAGCTGCTGCTGTTCGGCGACAACCGCCAGGACGTCGCGCACCAGGCCGGCTACACTGCCGACAAGCACCGCTCGTTCGTGCTCCGCCACGTCGTGGCGAACCTGGTCGGGCGCTCCGGCAGCGCCGGGCTCTACCTCCCGGACCTCGTCCAGCAGGCGTTCGACGCCTTCCAGGTGCAGGGGGTCATCCGCCGCAACCCGTCGCGCCCGGAGCGCGAGCTGTGGCTCGCCGCGCTGCGCTTCGAGGTGGCGATGGAGGTCACCCAGTACGCCCGCCAGCGAGCCTCGCTCGAGAACCTGGGGCTGGTCGCGGTCGAGTACGAGGGGCTGGACCTGCTGGGTCGGGATCCGGGCTTCGTGTCCGCTGCGGCGGAAACTGGCGTCGAGCTCGAGGTCGCCGTCAGCCTGATTCGCGCGGTGCTCGACTCCATGCGACGCAGCCGAGCGCTGGCGTTCGACTTCTTCCAGGAGTACATCGACCCCAACCGCAAGGCGCGCTACCGCCAGCTGGAGGAGGAGCCCTACAACGTCCGCTTCCCCGAGCACTACCGCAAGCCTCAAGGCTTCGCCCTCGACCGGCCGGACCACATCCGCAAGCAGCAGCGCCTGGTCGGGATCTGCCAGGAAAACCCGCGCGCCGGGCAGCTCACCGCCGTGCAGCGGTTGGCCGCCCGGGTGCTGGGCGGGCGCGAGAACGCGGAGGTCTTCCTGCGAGCGGCGGTCGCGGCGCTCTCGAACCCGGACCTCGGGCTGCTCGTGGCGGTTCCCCACTTCCCGATCCCGGACAAGGAGAAGACGCACGGTCTCCGAGCGCTGCAGGTCGACCCGGCGCGGCTCTTCCTGGTGCAGCCGGGCCATGGGTTCCGGTGCAACGCGTGCCAGACCTGGCGCCCCTACTGGCTGCCGACCTGCGCCACCCCGCGCTGTGTCCAGGGGTCGTTGGTCAAGGCCGAGGTCAACCGCGACAGCTACTACGTCAGCCTGTACTCCACCCGCACGCCGCAGCGCCTGCGGGTGGCCGAGCACAGCGCCCAGATCTCGAGCGAGGAACGGGTCGAACGAGAGACCGAGTTCAAAGAGGGGCGACTGGAGGTCCTGGTCTGCACCCCGACTCTGGAGCTCGGCGTCGACATCGGGCCGCTCCTTACCGTCGCCCTGCGGGGCGCGCCACCGACGCCGGCGAACTACGTCCAACGGGTCGGCCGGGCCGGGCGCCGCTTGAGGATCGGGTTCGCATCCACCTTCTGCGCGGGCGGAGCGCACGACCGGCACGCCTTCGAGCACCCCGAGTGGCTGGTCGCCGGGGAGTTCGACCCGCCGTTGCTCCGCCTCGACAACCCCTACGTGGTCCGGCGCCACCTGCACTCGTTCCTGCTCGAAGACCTCGACGCCCGCCTGCCCAAGCTGATGGGGGAGCTGCTCGACGACCCCGAACACCCGACGACCTGGTACCGGGCGCAGCTCGCGCCGCTGCTGACCGAGGTGCGCGCCCGCGCGGGGGAGCTCGCCGAACGGCTGGCCGCGCTGACCGCCGACGACCGCGCGCTCGGCCGCCTCAACCGCTTCGGCCGCGACGAGTCGCTGGGCCTGGTCGAGGGCTTCGAGGCTCAGCTGCTGGCCGTCCTGGACCGCTGGTGGCAGCGGGTCGAGCAGGTGCAGCGCGAGTTCGACGAGTTCTCGCGGGTCGGGGCAAGCCGCGACGACATGAAGAAGGCGGCAGCCCGCCAGCGTGCGTTCCGAGAGCTGACCACGGACCGCGAGCGCGCCTACGTGCTGAACTTCCTGGCGACCCAGGGGGTGCTTCCGGCCTACCAGTTCCCGATCGACACGTTCTCGCTCGACCCGGGCGTGGTCGACACCCCGACCATCTACCGGGCGGCCGCTATCGCCCTCGAGGAGTTCGCGCCCGGCAATTACGTCTACGCCAACGGGCACAAGCTGCGCTCGATCCGGGTGCTGTACGCGGGCGGCCCGGGCAAGGGCGGCCCTCCCGGCGGCCGCTCGAGCGCCGAGTCCTCGGGCCGGCTCACCCGGCTGTCGACGTGCGCGACCTGTGACGAGGTGGTCGAGGAGGCGCGCAACACCTGTCCGCGCTGCGGCACCCCGCTCGCAAGCCCGGCCGACGCGGTCTACGTCGACGCCTTCGAGGCCGAGGAGTCGCTGCGCATCAGCTCGGACGAGGAGAGCCGCCAGCGCGAACGGTTCGTGCGCAAGGAGACCCTGGTCACGCCCTCGCCGGAAGGGGCGCTGCTCTACCCGTACGCCTTCTCCCCGGCCGAGTACCAGAAGCTGGCCACGTTGCTGCTCACCAACTGGGGCAAGAGCGAGAGCAAGACCGGCGAAGGGCAGAGATTCTGCCTGTGTCCCGAGTGTGGGCGCCATCAGCCGCACGACGACACCACGACGAGCGGGGCAGAGCGCGCACGGCGGTGGCAGGAGGCGCACGGCCGGCGCTGCCAGGGAGCGCCGGTGCCGCTGGTCCTCGGCTACCGCTTCCGGACCGACTGCCTGGTGCTCAGCGTGCCTGCCAGGCGGGATGCAGAGCAGATCGGCTTCTCGACCCTCTCGCCCACGCTGGTTACCCTGGCCGAGGCCTTGCAGGTTGGCGCCGCGAGCCTGCTCGAGCTCGAGCCGGGGGAGATCCGCTCCTTCGTGCGCCACGCCTGCGAGGGGGCGACCAGCGACCTGATCGTGTTCTACGAGACCGTGCCCGGCGGCGCGGGCTACGTCTCCGAGATGGCGCAGCGCCTGCCCGAGGTGGCCGAGGCGGCCCGGAACCGTCTCTTCGGCCACCAGTGCAGCCGGGCGTGCTACCTGTGCCTGAAGCACTACCTCAACCAGCGCTGGCACGCCTTCTTCGACAAGGACCGGGTCCGCGACGTGCTGCTCGTGATGGCCAGTCAACCAAACGTGGAGCCGGCGCGAGGCACTGCCGGAGCCGGAACAACGGCGCTCACAGCCATGCTGGCTGAGCGCGCGACCGAGGTAGGGACCGACGCTACCCTGGACCCCACGACCAACCGCTACCGCCGTGGCCCGATCGAGGAGCCGCTGGCCGCAGCCCTGGCCGCAATCCCCGACCTTCCGAAACCCGACCGGGACCACGAGGTCCGGGATGAAGCGGGCACGCTCATCACCGTGCCCGACTTCGCCTGGGTTGGTGCCAAGGTCGCTGTCTACTGCGACGGCTTCGCGGTCCACGGCAACCTGCCCACCCTCGAGCTCGACGCCCGCAAGCGCAACTGGCTCCAAGCCCATGGCTGGGCAGTGTTGACCTTCTGGGGTCGTACGATCCTGCGGGACCCGCCGCGATGCGCCGCGGAGATCGCCAGTCTGTGGCGCTCGCGGGTTGGCACCAAGGAGTAGTCACGCCGCCCACGGGCACTGGACCGACGGACGCGCGATATCCTGGGTGAGGGGGCAACGGACCAGCACGTGAGCCGTGCCTCGTTCGCCCAATGGGCTGAGGCGACTGCCGCCTGGAGGGGCGTCGATGGTTGCAACCACGCGATCGAACGAAGGAGCATCCGCACGTCCCCCGACGCTGCGCGGGCTCACGACCATCGCGATGCTCAAGACCTACCTGGATTCCGGCGAGGACTACGTCGGCATCTTCAGACCGTTCGTCGTCGAGGCGATCGCCTCGCTCGGGGACCCGGCGTTCAGCGTCAGGAGTCTCCAAGAGTCACTGGCGGGGATGTTCGGTCTCAGCATCCCGGAGCCAACGCTTCGCCTCATGCTGAGCCGCCTCCAGAAGGCGGGGCTATTACGTCGCGAAGGCGGACGCTATCTGCGCCGCGCCGCGGTACCACGCGCTGAGATCCAGGAGGCGACCGCGAGGATCCAGGACGAGCACCAACGCCTAGCCCTGAGCCTGGTGGAGTTTGCGGTGTCGAAAGGGCTGCCACTTCCGAACCCGGATGTGGCCCTCGATCTCCTGGTGCGATTTCTGGACGAGCACCGGGTCGAGCTCGCCCTCAACGGGGTGGCGCAGGACACGCCAGGCGCTGCTCACCAGTCAGGCATCGATCCAAGGCAGTCCAAGCTCGTGGCGCTATTCCTCCACGAACGATGCCTCCCAGACCCGTCCCTTGCCGCAGTTCTGAAACGCCTCCTGGAAGGCCTCGTGCTCGAGTCGACTCTTCTCCTCAGGGACATCGAGAGAGCTCGCAGGAACTTCAAGGGACTCCAGGTCTTCCTCGACACCGGGTTCCTCCTCCGCGCCTTGGGGTATAGCGGAGAGCCACAGGCCAATCTGGCTCGCGAGACGCTCGCCCTGTTCGAGGCAACGGACGCGCGGACCCTGGCATTCGACGTGACCCTCGAGGAGATCCTGAGGATCCTGGCGGTCTATCGCGATCGCCTGATGACGCCGGCCGGGCGGGAGCAGTTGCGATTCACCGACCTGACTCGGCATTTCCGCGAGGCAAAGTGTACGTCCGCCGACATCGCCCAAGAGATGGCTCTGCTTCCCAGCCACCTGTCGGCGTTGGGTATCGGCGTCACCCCTGTCCCTCGGCGCCAGAGAGAGTACCAGAGCGACGAGGCATCACTTCAGGAGATCCTGAGACGACCCGGCGGTGATCCGGATGAACCTCGAGTCCTCCACGACGTCGACTGCGTGGTGGGAATTGCCGTCCTGCGACGCGGACGCACCGCGACTGCATGGGAGGATGCAACAGCTGTGTTCGCCTCGACGACCGCCGAAGTGGTAGCAAAGATCGAGCGATGGCACTCGGAAACCGGTGGACGCGGCCTCCCGCCGGCAGTCCATGTTGCACGGTTGACCAACATCGCCTGGCTCAAGAACCCGCAGGTTGGAGCGGCGCTGAAGCAGCAGGAGCTGGTGGCCCTCTGCAGCGCTGCTCTGTCTCCGAGCGAGTCCACCTGGCGTCAATTCGTCTCCCACCTGAGGCGAATGCAGGACGCAGGGTCACTGACATCCGACGAAGCGGTCGCCGTGCTTGCCAGCGAGCTGACAGAGCGGATGCTGGGCCAACTTCCCGTCTCGGAAGAGCTCGACGCCGAGACCGTTGCAGAGGTCATCGAGCGCGTGCAGAGCACCTACAGAGAGGAGGCGGGCCGCGAGGTGGCAGCTGCGAAGGAAGCAGCGATGGGAGAGGTCGAGGAAGCTCGACGCCTCCACCTGGAGGAACAGCGAAGGCGGCAAGCGGCTGAGATGGCCCGCATGGAGCTCGAAGCTCGTCTGGACGCGACCTCCAAGAGGGTCGCGGCAGTCGTTTCCGCGTCGCTTTGTGCGGTCCTCGGGTTGGTCGTCATCGCTGGCGGCCTTGCCGGCTTCGGTCTGTTGAGGGAACCATGGCCATGGTGGGCTCGCATTGTCCTCTCGACAGCGGCCGGCTTCGCCGTCTTCTTCGGCACCCTGGGCAGCCTCTTCGGCACCTCGGTTGGAAGCGTTCACGGGTGGCTCAGAGGCCGCATGACGGGCCTACTGAGGGGGTGGCTCGTAGGCCGGCGGTGACTGCTGCGGCAGGGTGCTGGCCTCGCACCGTGAGGCTCGGCGACCGCCTGCCCCGGTGTACCATCGCCGGCCATGAAGCACCTCGCCCTCACCGCCGTCCTCCTCGTCGCCGCCGTCGCCGCCCTCGCCGCGCGGCCGGTCGGCGCCTGCACCAACCTGCTGGTCACGCCGGGCGCCTCGGCCGACGGGTCGGCGATCGTCACCTACACCTGCGACGGGCCGTTCCACCCCACCCTGCGCCGGCGGCCGGCGGCGGACCACGCCCCGGGCGAGGTGGTGGAGCTGCGCCGATGGGACGGGACCCTGCGCGGCACCATCCCACAGGTGCCGCACACCTACGCCGTGGTCGGGCTGCAGAACGAGCACCAGCTCGCCATCGCCGAGACCACCACCACCGGCCGCGAGGAGCTCGAGAACCCGGCCGGCCTGCTCCACTACTGGGACCTGATGCGGCTCGCGCTGGAGCGGGCGCGGACCGCGCGCGAGGCGATCACGGTCATGACCGACCTGGTCGCGACCCACGGCTACCGCTCGACCGCCGAGGCCTTCTCCATCGCCGACCCGCGCGAGGTCTGGCTGCTCGAGATGACCGGCACCGGCCCGGGCGGCGCGGGCGCGATCTGGGTCGCCCTCCGGGTCCCCGACGGCCACGTCTCGGCCCACGCCAACGGCTCCCGCATCCTCGAGGTCCCGGCCGAGGACCCGGCCTCGTGCCGGCGTTCGGCCAACCTGGTCTCGTTCGCGGTCGAGCGCGGCTGGCACGACCCCTCCTCCGGGCGGCCGTTCCGCTTCGCCGACGCCTACGGCGACCTCGGCCCCGAGTCGCTGCGCTACACCGCCACCCGGGTGTGGAGCCTGCTGCGGCGGTCGAGCCCCTCCCTGCTCCTGTCCCCGGACTACCACCGCGGCGTCCCCGGCGCCGAGCCGTACCCGCTGTGGGTTGAGCCCGACCGTCCCCTGGCGGTGGCCGACGTGATGGCGCTGATGCGCGACCACTACCAGGGCACCCCCTACGACATGACCCGCGGGGTCGACGCCGGGCCGTTCGGCAACCCCTACCGGCCGCGCCCCATCGCCTGGGAGGCGGACGGCCAGCGCCACGCCTGGGAGCGGCCGATCTCGACCCCCCAGACCGGCTTCTCGTTCGTCGCCCAGGCCCGCGCCTGGCTGCCCGACCCGGTCGGCGGCGTCACCTGGTACGGCGTCGACGACACCTCCACCACCTGCTACTTCCCGCTCTACTGCGGCGTCGACCGGGTGCCGCCGTCCTTCGCCACCGGCGAGCTGCGCCGGTTCTCGTGGGACTCGGCCTACTGGGTCTTCAACCTCGTCGCCAACTACGCCGGCCTGCGCTACTCCGCGATGGTGCAGGACATCCAGACGGTGCAGCGGGAGCTGGAGGGGAGCTTCCTCGCCCTGCAGCCGGCGGTGGAGCGGACCGCGGTCGCGGTCCACGCCACCGACCCCGAGCTCGCCCGCCGCTACCTCACCGACTACAGCGTCGGCCGGGGCGAGGAGGTGGCCCGGCGCTGGCGGGAGCTGGCCGAGATCCTGGTGGCGAAGTACAACGACGGCTACGTCCAGGACGAGAGCGGCGAGCCCCAGGAGGTCGGCTACCCGGAGGGGTGGCTGCGGCGGGTCGCGGCCGAGCGCGGCGGCGAGCTGCGCCTGGAGCCCGCCGCGGCGCCGGTCACCGACCTGCCCTACTGAGGCGGGGCACGGCCCCGGCCTGGGCTGCTACCATGCGGCTGGCCCGCCGGACGAGCGCGGGCCGACCGGAGGGACCCATGCCACGACCGACCGCCCTCGCCCTCGTCGTCCTGCTGCTGGCCGCCGGCGCGGCCACGGCGGCGAAGCCGTCGCCGACCCCGACCCCGACGCCGGCGCCCGACGTCATGTCCGCGGCGACCTTCAAGGGGCTCGAGCTGCGCCCGCTCGGGCCGGCCATCGCCTCGGGCCGGATCGGCGACATCGCCGTGGTGCCGGGGCGACCCGGGCACTGGTGGGTGGCGGTGTCCTCCGGCGGGGTGTGGAAGACCACCAACGCCGGCACCACCTGGACGCCGGTGTTCGACGGCGAGGGGTCGTACTCGATCGGCTGCGTCGCGGTCGACCCGTCGAACCCGGCCGTGGTCTGGGTCGGCTCGGGCGAGAACAACAGCCAGCGCAGCGTCGGCTTCGGCGACGGCGTCTACCGCACCCTGGACGGCGGCGCCCACTGGCAGAACATGGGCTTGAAGGACTCGCAGCACATCGGCCGCATCGTTGTCGACCCGCGCGACCCGCGGCGGGTGCTCGTCGCCGCCCAGGGGCCGCTGTGGAGCTCGGGCGGCGACCGCGGCCTCTACCGCACCACCGACGCGGGCGCCACCTGGACGCGGGTGCTGCACGTGAGCGACGACACCGGCGTCAACGAGGTCCACATCGACCCGCGCGACCCGGACGTCGTCTACGCCAGCGCCTACCAGCGCCGGCGCCACGTCTGGACCCTGGTCAACGGCGGCCCGGAGTCGGGCATCCACAAGTCGACCGACGGCGGCGACACCTGGCGCGAGGTCTCGAACGGCCTGCCCGAGGTGGACCTGGGCCGGATCGGCCTCGCCGTCGCCCCCTCCCGGCCGGACTGGGTCTACGCCATCGTCGAGGCGGCCGAGGACGAGGGCGGCTTCTTCCGCTCCACCGACCGCGGCGAGAGCTGGGAGAAACGCTCCGACCACTCGGTCGACAGCGCCCAGTACTACCACGAGATCGTGGTCGACCCGTCCGAGCCCGAGCGGGTCTACTCCCTCGAGACCTGGCTGCACGTCACCGACGACGGCGGGAAGACCTTCCGCAAGGTCGGCGAGAAGTACAAGCACGTCGACAACCACGCCCTCTGGGTCGACCCGGAGAACAGCGACTACCTGCTCGCCGGCTGCGACGGCGGCGTCTACGAGAGCTTCGACCGCGGCGCCACCTGGGCCTACAAGGCCAATTTGCCGGTGACCCAGTTCTACCGCGTGGCGGTGGACGGCTCGACCCCGTTCTACTTCGTCTACGGCGGCACCCAGGACAACGCCACCCTGGGCGGCCCCAGCCGCACCCGCGCCTCCTCCGGCATCGCCAACGAGGACTGGTTCACCACCGTCGGCGGCGACGGCTTCGAGAGCCAGGTCGACCCCACCGACCCCAACATCGTCTACAGCCAGTGGCAGCACGGCGGCCTGGTCCGCTACGACCGCCGGAGCGGCGAGCTGGTCGACGTCAAGCCGCGCGAGCGGCCCGGCGACGAGCCGTACCGCTGGAACTGGGACTCGCCCCTGCTGATCAGCCCGCACTCGCCCACCCGCCTCTACTTCGCCGCCTCGCGCCTGTTCCGTTCCGACGACCGCGGCGACTCCTGGCAGGTCCTGTCCGAGGACCTGTCGCGCGGCGTCGACCGCAACACGTTGCCGGTGATGGGCAGGATCTGGTCGGTCGACGCCGTCGCCCGCCACGCCTCGACCTCGTTCTTCGGCAACGCCGTGGCGCTGACCGAGTCGCCGCTGGTCGAGGGCCTGCTCTACGTCGGCACCGACGACGGCCTGGTCCACGTCCTCTCCGGCGGCCGCCCCCTGCGCACCGTGTCGGCCTTCCCCGGCGTGCCGGACATGAGCTACGTGTCCGAGCTCGAGGCCTCGCTGCACCACCCCGACACGGTCTTCGCCGCCTTCTCCAACCACAAGAACGGCGACTTCGCGCCCTACCTGCTCCGGAGCACCGACCGCGGCGCCAGCTGGGCCTCGGTCGCCGGCGACCTGCCCGCGCGGGGCATGGTCTGGACCGTGGCCGAGGACCACGTCAACCCGCGCCTGCTGTTCGCCGGCACCGAGCTCGGCCTCTACTTCACCGTCGACGGCGGCGCGCACTGGGTCGAGCTGGAGGGCAACCTGCCCACCATCGCCGTCCGCGACCTCGCCGTGCAGCGCCGGGAGAGCGACCTGGTGCTCGCCACCTTCGGCCGCGGCTTCTACGTCCTCGACGACTACGGCCCGCTGCGGACGGTGTCGCGCGAGCTGCTGGAGAAGCCGGCGCTGCTCTTCCCGGTCAAGGAGGCGCAGAGCTACGTCGAGACCGCGCCCCGCTCGGACAGCCAGGGCGACAACTTCTACGCCGCCCCCAACCCGCCCTTCGGCGCGGTCTTCACCTACTACCTGGCGGACAAGCTCGAGACCCGCCAGGAGCGCCGCCGGGCGGCGGAGAAGAAGGCCGTCGAGGCCGGCCAGCCGCCGCGCATCCCGAGCTTCGACGAGCTGCGCGCCGAGGACAACGAGGTCGAGCCGGCGGTGCTGCTGGTGGTGCGCGACGCCGACGGCAACGTCGTGCGGCGGGTCGAGGGCTCGCGCGAGAAGGGCTTCCACCGCGTCGCCTGGGACCTGCGCTACCCCTCGTCGCAGCCGACCGAGCTCGAGCCGCCCGAGGACCTGGCGCCGTGGGAAACCGCCCCGGCCGGGCCGCGGGCCCTGCCCGGCAGCTACCGCGTCAGCCTGCTCGAGGTGGTCGACGGGGTCGCGACCGAGGTCGCCGGGCCGGAGGAGGTCCGCGTCACCACCCTCGAGCTCGCCACCCTGCCGGCCGAGGACAAGGCGGCGGCGCTGGCCTTCGCCGCCAAGGTGGCGCGCCTCGAGCGGGCGGTGCACGGCGCGCTCGAGCTGGCCGGCGAGACCGAGGACCGCATCGCCCACCTCCGCCGCGCCCTGCTCGACACCCCGGGCGCCGACGCCCGCCTGCTGACCGAGCTCGACCGCGCCGCCGCCGAGCTCGCCGCCATCACGGTGGAGCTGGCCGGCGACGAGACCCGCTCGAAGCGCTGGGCGCCGGCGCCGCCGTCGATCGCCGACCGGGTCGACGAGGTGGTCGGCTCGCTGTGGTACTCGAGCTCGGCGCCGACCCAGACCATGCTGGACGCCTACCGCTACGCCGGCGAGGCCTTCGGCCCCACCCTCGGCCGCCTGCGGCTGCTGCTCGAGCACCGCCTGGAGCCCCTCGAGGACGCGTTCGAGGCCGCCGGAGCGCCCTGGACGCCCGGCCGCATCCCGCGCTGGGAGCTGGAGTAGCGCAACCCGCGCCGCGGTTGTGTCGTACTATCGGCGGGTGGTCGTGCCGCCGCACGCCACCCGTCCACCCCGGAGGTCACCGATGAGAGCCGCCCTCGCCCTGACGGTCGCCCTTGCCGCCGCCGCCCCTCTGTCCGCCCAGCCGGCACCGGCCCCGGAAGCGCCGGACTTCGCCCACGAGGTTCTGGCCGCCATGGACCGTGATGCCGACCCGTGCCAGGACTTCTACCAGTACGCCTGCGGCTCCTGGCTCGCCACGACCGAGCTGCCGCCCGACCAGCCGATCCGGCTGCGCAGCTTCTCCACCATCCGCGACCGCAACCAGGAGGTGGTGCGCGACCTGCTCGAGGAGGCGGCAACCAGCCGCGGCGACCACGCGCGCGGCCTGATCGGCCGCTTCTACGGCGCCTGCATGGACGAGGCGGCGGTCGAGCGGGCGGGCGTGAAGCCGCTCAGGCCGCTGCTCAAGGCGATCGACCGCGTCGACGACCCGGCCAGCCTGCTGGCGGTGACCGGGGAGCTGCACCGCTCGGGCTTCCAGGCCCTGTTCGGCATCGGCGTGGTGCCCGACTTCAAGGACCCCGACCTCAACATCGCCATCATGGCCCAGGGCGGCCTCGGCCTGCCCGAGCGGGACTACTACCTGAGCGAGGACGAGGGCAAGAAGGCGCTGCGCCAGGCCTACCAGGCGCACGTCGCGCGCCTGCTCGGCCTGCTCGGCGCAGAGCCCTCCGCCGCGGCCGCCGACGCCGCCCGGGTGGTCGCGTTCGAGACCCGCCTCGCGCAGAGCTCGCGCGAGGCCACCGCCATGCGGCAGATGGAGACCCTGTACAACCGCATGGAGGTCGCCGGCCTCAAGCGGCTCACCCCGGGCCTGCCGTGGGACAGCTACCTGGCGGCGATCGGCCGGCCGGGGCTCAGCCACCTGAGCGTCGCCACGCCGGAGTTCTTCACCGCCCTCGAGGGCACGGTCCGCGAGACCGACCCGGCCGTGCTCCGCGCCTACCTCCGCTTTCACCTCGCCAACGGCGCCGCGGCGCTGCTGGACGAGGAGCTGGTCGAGGCCAGCTTCGACTTCTACGGCCGCACCCTGTCCGGGCAGCAGGAGATGGAGCCGCGCTGGAAGCGCTGCGTCGACGCCACCGAGGGCGGCCTCGGCGAGGCGGTCGGCAAGCTCTACGTCGAGCAGATGTTCGCCGGCTCGAGCAAGGCCGTGGCGCAGGAGATGATCGAGGACATCGAGGCCGCCTTCGCGGCCTCCCTGCCCGACATCACCTGGATGGACGACGAGACCCGCGCGCGAGCTCACGCCAAGCTCGACGCGGTCACCAACAAGATCGGCTTCCCGGACCGGTGGGAGGGCTACGAGGGCCTGCGGCTGTCACGCTCGCGGTACTTCGACAACACCGTCGCCGTCGCCCGCCTCGAGCACGACCGCGAGCTGGCCAAGGTCGGGCGGCCGGTCGACCGCAGCGAGTGGGGCATGTCGCCGCAGGAGGTGAACGCCTACTACAACCCGCTCGGCAACGAGATGGCGTTCCCGGCCGGCATCCTGCAGCCGCCCTTCTTCCACCGCTCCTTCCCGGCCGCCTACAACTACGGCGGCATCGGCGGCGCCATCGGCCACGAGCTGACCCACGGCTTCGACGACCAGGGGCGCAAGTTCGACGCCACCGGCCGGCTCGAGGAGTGGTGGGCGCCGGAGGTCGCGGGCCGCTTCGAGGAGCGGGCGCAGTGCATCGTCGACCAGTACTCGAGCTACGAGGTGGAGCCGGGGCTGCGAGTGAACGGCGAGCTGACCCTGGGCGAGAACATCGCCGACATCGGCGGCCTCAAGCAGGCCCACCGCGCCTACACCCTGTGGGAGGCCCGCCACGGCGCGCCGGAGCCCGCCGTCCCCGGCCTGACCAACGAACAGCTGCTGTTCGTCGCCTGGGGCCAGGCCTGGTGCGCGGTGGCGAGCCCGGAGATGGAGCGACTCCGGGTCAGCGTCGACCCCCACTCGCCGCCCCGCTTCCGGGTCAACGGGCCGATGGCCGCGGTCCCGGCCTTCGCCGAGGCCTTCCAGTGCGCGCCCGGCACGCCGCTCAACCCGGCCGAGCGCTGCGCGGTGTGGTAGGGGGGGCGAGTGGCGAGGGGAGAGTAGCGAGTGGCGAGCGGTGAGCGGGGGGAAGTGGTTGCTCCGGCCGCCGACCCCCGTCACACGGTCGCCTCGTAGATGTCGAACAGCGCCGCGACGTACTTGGGCGGGGTGTCGAGGAGGGCCTGCGCGACCACGGGGTCGAACTGGGTTCCCGACCCCTCGCGGATGACCCGGTAGGCGGCCTCGGCCGGCTGCGCCTCGCGGTAGGAACGGGTCGACGTGATGGCGTCGTAGGTGTCGGAGATGGCGACGATCTGCGCCAGCCGGCCGATGTCCTCGTGCGCCAGGTGGCGGGGGTAGCCCGAGCCGTCGAACCGCTCGTGGTGGCTGGCGGAGATCGAGGCGATGTCCCGCAGCCAGGAGATGCTGGACAGGATCTCGAACGAGTGGTCCGGGTGGCCCTGGATGATCTGCCACTCCCGCTCGTCGGGGCGGCCCGGCTTGTCCAGGATGTCGGTCGGGACGCTGATCTTGCCGGCGTCGTGCAGCAGGCCGGCCACCTCCGCCTTGACGACCTCCTCGGGTGAGAGGCCGATCCGCTCGGCGAGGTACTTCGACAGGATCGAGACCCGGGTCGAGTGACCCCGCGTGTAGCGGTGCTTGGCGTCGATCACGCGCGCGAACAGGCGCAGGATCGGGTACAGGCTGGCCATGGTCGAGCCGCCGACGCCCTCGCTCTCGTAGGTGGCGATCGGCCGGTCGAGGTACTTCTCCTTGAGGCTCAGGAACTCGGCCGACGAGGAGCCGGGAACCAGGGTCCTCTCGCAGACCATCTCCTCGACCAGGTCGAGGATGTCGGGGTCGAAGTGGGTGCCCCGCTCCTCCTCGACGATCTCGAAGGCCCGCTGCGGGGGGTGCCGTTCGCGGTCGATCCGCGGCGTCTGCAGCGAGTCGAAGCAGTCGATCGTGCCGAGCACCCTCACCTCGAGCGGGATCTCGGCGCCGGCGAGCCCGTCCGGGTAGCCGCTCCCGTCCCACCACTCGTGGTGCCAGCGGACCATCAGCGCCAGCTGGCTCAGGCCCGGCAGGGTGGCGACGATGCGGCTGCCGTGCACCGTGTGCTGCTTGACGACCGCGAACTCCTCCTCGGTCAGCCGGCCCCTCTTCGCCAGCAGGCGAGGGTCGACCGAGATCTTGCCGATGTCGTGCAGCAGGCCGGCGTAGTACAGCCGCTGCAGGGTGGCCGCGTCCAGGCCGAGCTTCTCGCCGATCAGCACGCAGCCCTCGCCGACCCGCCGGCCGTGCTGGTGGTCGGGGAAGTCCCTGGTGTCGAACTCGAGCACCAGGGCCAGTGCCTCGAGACACTCGTTGATGATCATGTCGCCGCGACCCGTGCTGTCCATCGCACCTCCCCCCCCACGGCCAGGGGGCGCGAGCGGAGCCCACCTCAGTTTACCCACTCGGGTGGCCGACTGGCACCCCGCGCGACCTGGCCGACCGGGCCCGCACGACGGCCGGGGCCAGCCCCCCGCTCGCCGGCCATGGGGTCGAGAGCCCTCGCCCGGGACCCGGGCCGCGGCGGAGGCCCCGCCCTGGCCGTGGGCGTCGTCGGCGCCGCCTCGGCGTCGAGGCCCAGGTCCGGGTCCGGGCCGCTAGGAGCCCACCGACGGGACGCCCCGGCCCGGCGTCCAGGGCACCCCGGCGCGCTCCAGGTGGACCTCCAGCTCGGGCAGCTCGCGCTCCAGGATCGCGGCCAGGCCGGCCCGCACCTCGGCGAAGCCCGCCTCGGCCAGCTCGAGGCTGCGGCGGTGGGTCGGG
>CAYTJW010000016.1:0-23338 GCA_964438135.1 uncultured Thermoanaerobaculia bacterium | reverse complement strand
CGGGCTGGTGCTCGAGGCGGTGGACGGTGACCCCGCCTGTCGCGGCGCCTCGACCGCCAGCCGGCCGCTCTCGGTCCGCCTCGCCGCCGGCCCCCACCGCCTGACGGTCCGCCTGCGGACCGTGACCGGCGACGACCAGGTGCTGATGCAGGTCTTCACCACCAGCGAGTCCGAGCCCCTCGACCTCGACCTGCGGGCGCTCCCCGGCCACGGCTACCGGGTCGAGTACACGGCCTCCGCCGACTCCTGGCGCCCGTTCCTCGCCGACACCACCGGCGCAACCCGATCGAACCGCCCGGACAGACCCGGAGCCTCGTGACCGCCGCGAACGCGGTGCAGTGTGGTCGTCCGCACCGCTCGTCCGCTGCTCGGCGTGGTGGCGGCGTTCCCGGTCGCCGGGGCCCCTCCCCGACCGGCCCCCGCCGGACCGGCCGGCTCGTCACCGCTCTGGCGACCGAGCCTGATCTCGCGCCGGGTTGAGGGGCCCCTGCGACGCCGATAGACTCGTCGCGCCACGCGGCAACGGGAGCGGGCCCGCCGCTCTGGACGGCGGGCCCTGGGAGGGACGCTGAGTCAGCCGGGCGCTCTGCCCCCACCGCGCCAGCGCCCGACCCGCTGGCTGGTCGCGCTGGCCGCTGGCCTCGCCGTGCTCGGCGGCTGCGGCCGGGACGCCGCTGATCGGGAGTACCTCGCGGCCCTGCGCGGCGACGAGTCGGGCATCAGCCGCGAAGAGCAGATCGCCCACCTCGACCGGGCCATCGCCCTCGCGCCCGAGCGGGGAGAGTACTGGGAGACCCGCGCTCTCCACCGGGTCAGCCGGCGCGACTTCGCCGCCGCCCGGGCCGACCTCGACCGGGCGATCGCCCTCGCCGACCGGCCCTACCTCCGCTTCCTGCGCGGGCTGGTCCGGTGCCAGGCCGGCGACTACCTCGAGGCTCTGCCCGACTTCGACGCGGCGATCGCCGGCCAGCCCGAGAACACGCAGTTCTACCGGGGGCGGGCGCTCGCCCTGGTGGCGGTCGGCGAGCCGGGGCGGGCGCTCGTCGACGCCCGGCGCCTCGTCGAGCTGGAGCCGCAGCTGGGCACGTCGCACTACGCGCGCGGCATGGCGCTCGCGGCCCTCGGGCGGCACCGGGAGGCGATGGCGGACTTCGACCGGGCGCTGGAGCTCTCCCCCTGGCTGGTCTACCCGCTCGAGGCCCGCGCCACGTCCCGCGAGCGGCTTCACGACCTGGCCGGCGCCGCGGCCGACCGCGCGGAGGCGGCCCGGCTCGCCGAGGAGCAGGCCGGGGTCGACCTCTACCTCGACCCCTTCCGCTACTGATGTCGCCGCGCCCGACCGGTCCGCCGGGGCAGGTCCGGATGGAGGCGCAGGCACTCCGCAGCCACGCCGGCCAGACCGACCTGGACCGCGGCTGGGCCCTGGTCAGGGTCACGTCCGGAGCGGGCGTGATCGCCTCCGCGTCGGTCGTGGACAACACCACCAACGACCCGACCACGGTGCCGATGCTGCGCTGAAGAGCCGCTCGTCGGCGGCGCACGTCCGACGCCAGCCCGTGTCGGACCACACCGCACCGGCCCCGCGCCGGCTCGACCTCGTCGCCCGAGCGCCGTGGTCGCCGCCGACGTCACGACCGTGCTCTCCACGGCACCCTGCTCCTGCCGGGCGCCGGGTTGAGCGGACGCGGGGTCGGGCCGCGCGTCGCCGGCCTGTGCGGCCTTCCCACGTGCCTGCGAACCAGCCTGGCGTGGGTCGACCTCTGACGCGCCTCGAGGCATGCCGAGAGGACCCGTCCACGCCGCGGAAGGGACCCTCCCTGTCCGCAGACTGCGCCGCTGCTCACCTGCACCGGCCCCGCCGGCCGCAGGCGAGCGGTGTGTTCGAGGCGGGTCTGGCCCGCGTCCAGTGCCGGGTGTCTCACGACCAGGACATCATCGCCTGCTCGTCCGAGGGTCGCGGGCTGTGCCCTTCCTGTGGCGCCAAGCGCGGCGCCGGCGGCGCTCGGGAGGGCGGGGTGCGGGATCGGGAGCGGAGCCTCGCGCCCCGGGAGGGTCGACTCGAACGTGGCGATCTCCGTGCCCGATGGGGGTCAGCCCCTCTTGACAAGTCAGACAACCTGCCTTAGATTCTGTTTCAGGCAAGTTGCTTGAGGAGGGGCGATGACCTGGACTCCACGCGCGATCACGGACACCGAGCAGGCGCTGCTGCAGCTCTTGTGGCGGCACGGGCAGTCGACCGTCCGCGACCTCGCCGACCGGCTCTACCCGGGCGGGACCCACTCCCAGTACGCGACGGTGCAGAGCCTCCTCGACCGCCTCGAGCGCAAGGGCTGCGTCAGCCGCCGCAAGGAGGGCCGCGTCAACGTCTACAAGGCCCGGGTGACGCGGGCCGAGGTCATCCGTCGCCGCCTGCGGGAGACGGCGGACGCGCTCTGCGATGGCTCCCTGGCGCCGCTCCTGTCGCACCTCGTGGAGCTCTCCGACCCGACCCCGGAGGAGGCGGACGCCCTCGAGCGCCTCGTCGACCGTCTCGCCGCCGGTGGCGACTCGAGACGGCGGTGAGGTCGTCGTGGAGACCGCCCTCGTTCTCGCCCTCAGCAACACCGCCTCGGCGACGGTCCTGGCCGCCGTCGTCGCCCTCGTCGCGTGGCGGGTCAGGCGGCCGGCCCTGCTCCACGTCCTGTGGCTGGTCGTCCTCCTGCGCCTGCTGGCGCCGCCCCTCGTCGGCCTGCCGCTGCTGCCCGCCGCCGGAGGGGTGGTGACTGTCCAGGGCAGCCTCGCGCTCGCCCCTGCGGCCGGGAGGGGAACACCACCCGTGTCGCCGCCTCACCGGGCGGGAGCGATCGCCCGGTCGGTCGCCGCCGTGTGGGCCGCGGGCAGCGCCATCGTCGGCCTCGTTCTCGCCGTCAGGGTGGGCCGATTCCGGCGCCTGCTCCGCGCCGCGCGGCCAGCTCCCGCCGACCTCGTCGAGCGGGTGCGCCGGGTCGCCGGGACCATCGGCTGTGCCGCCGATCCCCGCGTCGTGCTGGTCGAGACGGCGATGTCGCCCCAGGTCTGGTGCGGGCTGGGCCGGCCGGTCCTGGTGCTGCCGGCGACCCTGGTCGGGACGCTCAACGAGCGCCAACTCGACACCATGGTCGGCCACGAGCTCGCCCACCTCAAGCGGGGCGACCACCGGGTGCGGTGGATGGAGGTCCTGGCGGTGGCACTGTACTGGTGGTGCCCGACCATGTGGTGGGCGTGCCGGCGCCTCCACCAGGCGGAGGAGGAGTGCTGCGACGCCGTCGTCGCCGGGGTCTGGCCGGATCGGGTCCGCGACTACGCCAGCGGCCTGGTCGAGACCCTGCGCCATCTGTCAACCGGCGAGCCGTGGCGCTTCGTCGCCGCCAGCCGCCTCGCCCGGACCGCGAGCCTCGAGAGGAGGATCGTCAGCATGTTCAACCCCACCCCGAACCGTCCGTTGTCGACTCCGGTTCGTCTCCTCGTGGCCGCGGCAGTTGTGGTCGCGATCGGCCTGACCCCCCTCCTCTCCGCCCGCCCGGCCGCCACAGGGTCGCCCGCGCCCGGCCCCGCTCCCGAGCTCAGCGGTGAGCCGATCTCCCTTCACCTGCAAGACGCCGAGCTCCGCGATGTCCTGTCGCTGTTCGCCGCTCTCAGCGGGGTCGAGATCCTGTGCGAGCCGTCGGTCGAGGGCATGGTCTCGGCCGACCTCGACAACACGCCCTGGGATCAGGCCCTCTACCAGGTGCTGCGCGACAACGGCCTCACCTCGGTCAGGGAGGGCAACCGGGTGATCGTCCGGGCCGCCGGCCAGACCCCGCGGTCCGGGTCGCCGGTCGTCGACGGGAGCCTCGGCGAGGAGACGGTGTTCCGGTACGTCGCCGACGGCTCGATGACCGAGCCGGTGAAGATCGGCGGCCCCGCTCCCGTCTACCCCGAGGCGGCACGCGCGGCCGGGGTCGCCGGGGTGGTGGTCCTCGAGTGCGTCATCGGCGCCGACGGGGCGGTGCGCATGGTCGACGTCCTCCGCGGCCTGCCCGAGGGGCTGACCGAGGCGGCGGTCGACGCCGTCCGTCTGTGGACCTTCACCCCGGCCACCGTCGACGGCGAGCCGGTGGCGGTGCGTTTCGTCCTGACTGTCCGCTTCCTCCTCGACCAGGCCGGCGAGGAGTGATTGCGGGCCGCGTCGTCACCGCCCGGGCCCGGGCCGCGACGGTCGACTGCCGCGGGGTCACGGGGGCGAGGTCTCGTCCCGTCCGCCCACCTCGTCGCGGGGCTCGAGCTGCCGCTCGAGGACGCGGCGCACGGCCTCCTTCCCGCCGACCCCGACGGCGATGACCAGGCCGAGCATGACCGCGCCGAAGGTGATGGTGAACGCCGCCAGGACGATGCTCTTGGCGATCTGGAGCTGCTCGAGGGCCATGGCGAAGGACAGGATGCCGATGAGCAGCTCGACCTCCAGCCTGGTGGCGCGAGGAGCCGGCGCGTTGGCGTTGACCGCGGCGAGCAGGGTGGCGCGGGAGAGGGAGTTGCCGAGGAGGAAGCCGCCGAGGATGATGAGGAGAGCGGCGAACACCCGGGGGAGGTACGAGGGGGTCAGAGAGCTCAGCAGGTGGTCGCGGCAGAGCCGCCTGTGGTGGAAGGCGGCGGCGATTCCGCAGACCGTCCGCGCCCACCGGTCCGCAGGGAAGCGGAAACCGCTGGCGACCGGGGCGGTCGCTCCCGGCTGCGGCCAGTGGATCCTGCTCCACGACCTGGGCCACACCTTCGGCCGCCTTCACGCCGGCTGTGCCGACGCCGAGGCGGGCCCTGACCCGGGCCGGCCGAGCTCGCACGCCCGCTGCCAGCTGGGCGAGGCGGGGCCGGACGGGCACAACAGGGTCGACGTCCTCGAGCGCAGCGTCCAGGTCCCGAGACCACGGCCGACCTCATGAGCCACGCACTCCTGCCGGGCGCGGTCCCGCACCGCCCGGCCTGGGTGGCGGAGCACACCTACCGTGGGCTGGGCGAGTGGCCGGCCGCGGCCGGGGCGACCCGGATCTGCACGCGCCTGCCCTCCTCGACCCGGGTGCCGAGGTCGAGCCGTCCGCCATCCGACGCCCCGGCCGGCGTCCTTGCCGGTGGTGCCGGATCGGGCCTGACCCGGACTGGATTGCGCACCATACAGCGTCGCGTTCTCAGTGAGATATACTGCCCCATGCCCGGAGGCTGACCATGACGTCACTCCCGCGAGCCCTTCCCCTGCTTGCCGCTGCCGCCCTCCTCGCCGGCTGCGGCGCGCCCGCCTCACCGCCCTACCCGTCCGGCGACCAGCGTCTGTCCGTCGTCGCCACCACCAGCATCGTGGCCGACCTGGCCCGCAACATCGGCGGCGAGCAGGTCCGGGTCGAGGGCCTGATGGGGCCCGGGGTCGACCCCCACCTGTATCGCGCCCGCGAGGGGGACGTCCGCCGCCTCCAGGAGGCGGACCTGATCCTGTTCAACGGGCTCCACCTGGAAGCCAAGCTCGCCGAGGTGCTGGAACGGATGCCGCGCGCGGTCGCGGTCACCGAGACCATCCCCAGGGAGCGCCTGATCGCGCCGCCGGAGTTCGAGGGGGCCCACGACCCCCACGTCTGGTTCGACGTGTCGCTGTGGATGATCGCCGCCGAGCGAACCCGCGACGCCCTCACCTCGGCAGATCCCGCCGGCGCACCCGCCTACGCGGCCAACGCCGCCGCCTACCTGGCGGAGCTGGAGAAGCTCCACCGGTACGCGCTGGCGCGGGTCGCCGAGACCCCGCAGGCGGCGCGGGTGGTCATCACCGCCCACGACGCCTTCAACTACTTCGGGAGTGCCTATGGGCTCGAGGTGCGTGGCCTGCAGGGCATCAGCACCGCCGCCGAGACGGGTGCCGCAGACGTCCAGGCGCTGGCCGAGCTGGTGGCCAACCGCCGCATCCCGGCCATGTTCGTCGAGTCCTCGGTGCCGCCGCGCTCGATCGAGGCGGTCCAGGCCGCGGTCCGCGCCCGCGGCTTCGAGGTCGGGATCGGCGGCGAGCTCTACTCCGACGCCCTCGGCGACCCCGCCGGCGACGCCGGCACCTACCTCGGCATGGTCCGCCACAACGTCGACACCATCGTCGACGCCCTGACGTCGGCGGGGAGGTGAGCGACGCTCCGCCGCGCGCTCTCGAGCGCGTCCTTCGTGGTGCTCGTCCCGGCCCTCGCCGTGGCCCAGGGCGTCGCCCCCACCCCGGAGCTGGTCACCGACCGGCCCGACTTCACCGAGAGCGCGGTCGTCGTCCCCCTCGGGTCGCTCCAGGCCGAGGCCGGCGCCACCCTGGACCGGGCTTCCGACGGGGTCCGCACCCTCGCCGGTCCCGAGCTGCTGCTGCGCTGGGGGTGCTCGACCGCCTCGAGCTCCGTTTCGGCGCGCCCGACGTCGTCGACGTCGACGGGGGCAGCTCCGGGTGGAGCGACCTGTCGGTCGGCCTCAACTGGCAGCTCGGCCCGCTGGCGCCCGGCCGGGACGTCGCCGTCATCGCCGAGGCGCGCCTTCCAACCGGGTCTTCGGACCTGACCAGCGACGAGGTCGACCCCGCCCTGGTGCTCGCCACCTCCTTCGACCTCGACGAGCGGTGGGGGACCTTCGCCGAGCTCGCCGCGGTCACTGCCGACGACGACGACACGGCCTGGGTGCTGCACCACGGCTACACCCTCGCCCTCGGGCCGCTCCTCCAGATCGACCTCCACGCCGGGCTCGGCCTGACGGACGCCGCGCCGGACTGGCTCGCCGGCGCAGGGCTGGCGGTCCGCTGGCGAACGGCCGACCTGCTACCATGCCGAGGCGGGGGGCGACGCGCCGGCGCCCCGCCCGCGAGGAGCTCCGATGAGCGCCGTACCCCATGCCACGGTCCACGCCGAGCACAGCGAGCAGCTCGCCATCCACGTCACCGACCTCACCGTCGCCTACCGCTACCGCCCGGTGCTGTGGGACGTGGACCTGGAGGTGCCGCCGGGGGTCCTGATGGCGATCGTGGGCCCCAACGGCGCCGGCAAGACCACCCTCATGCGCTCGATCCTGGGGCTGGTCACGCCGGCCGCCGGGGAGGTGCGCGTCTTCGGACGCCCGTACGACGAGCAGCGCCGCCTGGTGGCCTACGTCCCCCAGCGGGGGTCGGTGGACTGGGACTTTCCGGCGACCGTGCTCGACGTCGTGGTGATGGGCACCTACGGCTCCCTGGGCTGGGTCCGCCGGCCCGGCCGCCGGGAGCGGGAGCGGGCGCTCGCTGCCCTCGACAAGGTGGGCATGGCGGACCTCAAGGAGCGCCAGATCAGCCAGCTGTCCGGCGGCCAGCAGCAGCGCGTCTTCCTCGCTCGCGCCCTGGTCCAGGAGGCCTCCCTGTTCCTCATGGACGAGCCGTTCCAGGGGGTGGACGCGGTCACCGAGCGGGCGATCGTCGCCCTCCTGGGGGAGCTCCGGCGGGAAGGCAAGACCGTGCTGGTGGTCCACCACGACCTGCAGACGGTGCCCGAGTACTTCGACTGGGTCATCCTGCTCAACGTCCGCCGCATCGCCAGCGGGCCCACCACGGAGGTGTTCACCGAGGACAACCTCCGCCTCACCTACGGCGGCCGGGTCGCCTTCCTGAGCCGGGGCCGGGAGGTCGCGCCGGCGCCGGGGAGCTCGGGGTGATCGAGGCCCTCCTCCACCTCGCCGGCGACTACACCCTGCGGGTGGTGACGGGGGGCGCCGCGCTCCTCGGCGCCCTGGCGGGAACCCTCGGCAGCTTCGCCGTGCTCCGCCGCCAGAGTCTCCTCGGGGACGCCATCTCCCACGCCGCCCTGCCGGGGCTGGCCCTGGCCTACCTCCTCACCGGCCGCAAGGACCCGGTGGTCCTCATGGCCGGGGCCGCCGTCGCCGGCCTGCTGGCAACCTGGCTCCTGGCCACCGTGATCCGCACCACCCGGGTCAAGGAGGACACCGGCCTGGGGATGTTCCTGTCGGTCTTCTTCGGCGCCGGGCTGGTCCTCCTCACCTTCATCCAGAAGCGGCCCGACGCCTCCCAGGCGGGCCTCGACTCGTTCCTCTTCGGCCAGGCCTCCGCCCTGCTCGAGCGAGACGTCTGGTTCCTCCTCGCCGCTCTCGTCGTCGCCCTCGCGGTCGTCGCGTCGCTGTGGAAGGAGCTCACCCTCCTCACCTTTGACCCGGACAGCGCCCGCGCCGCCGGGCTCCCCGCCGGCGCCCTCGAGGCGGTGCTCACGGTGATGCTGGTGGTGACCATCGTGGTCGGCCTGCAGACCGTCGGGGTGGTGCTGATGAGCGCCCTGGTGGTGGCGCCGGCGGCGGCGGCCCGCCAGTGGACCGACCGCCTCGGCCGGATGGTGGTGCTGTCCGCCCTCTTCGGCGCCGCCGCCGGCGGCGTCGGCGCGGCGCTCTCCGCCACCACTCCCCGGCTGCCTACCGGCCCGACCGTGGTCCTCGCCCTCGGCGCGGTGGCCCTCCTCTCGATCCTCTTCGCCCCGGCCCGGGGCATCCTCTGGAGCCTCGTCCGCCAGGCCCGCAGCCGCCGGCGCCTGCGCCTCGAGGTGGTGCTCTCCGACCTCCACCACCTCGCCGACCAGCACGAGTCCATCGCCCACGGCCACGCCCCGGGGGTGCTGGCGGCCATGGCGGGCGGGCGAGCCGGGGTGGGTCGCTGCCTGGAGGAGCTGGAGCGGCATGGCCTCGCCCGCCGGCTCGAGGGCGGCACCTGGGCGCTCACCGAGGCCGGTCACGAGGAGGCCGAGCGCCTGGACCGCGGGGGTGGCCCGTGAGCCCCCAGCTCGAGGTCCAGCTCATCGCGGTGCTGGTCGCCGCGGCCTGCGCCCTGCCCGGCACCTTCCTGGTGCTGCGGCGCATGGCGATGCTGTCGGACGCGATCAGCCACGCCATCCTGCCCGGCATCGTGGTGGCGTTCTTCCTCACCGGCAGCCTCACCTCGCCGCTGCTGCTGGTGGCCGCCGCCGCCACCGGCGTGCTCACCGTCGCCCTCGTGGAGCTGCTCCACCGCAGCCGGCTGGTGAAGGAGGACGCCGCCATCGGCCTCACCTTCCCGGTGCTCTTCAGCATCGGGGTCGTGCTGATCTCCCGCTTCGCCGGCAACGTCCACCTCGACGTCGACGCGGTGCTGCTCGGGGAGCTGGCGTTCGCCCCCTTCGACCGCTTCACCCTCGGCGGCCTCGACCTCGGCCCCAGGTCACTGTGGCTGATGGGCGCCATTCTCCTCGTCAACGCCACGTTCATCACCCTGCTCTACAAGGAGCTCAAGGTCGCGACCTTCGACCCGCCGGTTGCCGGCGCCCAGGGGTTCTCACCGACCCTCCTCCACTACGCCCTGATGTCGCTGGTGTCCGTCACCGCGGTGGGCGCCTTCGACGCCGTCGGCTCGGTCCTGGTGGTGGCGCTCATGATCGCCCCGCCGGCGGCGGCCTACCTGCTGACCGACCGGCTGTCGGTCATGCTGGTCTCGGGCGCAGCCATCGGCGGCGCGGTCGCGGTGGCGGGGTACTGGGGGGCCCGCGCCCTCGACGCCTCCATCTCCGGCTCCATGGCCGCCACCGCCGGCGGCGCGTTCCTTCTCGCCTACCTGTTCGCCCCCGGCCGGGGGATGGTCGCCATCGCCTTCCGCCGCGCTCGCCTCAAGCGCCGCTTCGCCCAGACCATGCTGGTGATCCACCTCCTGGAGCACGAGGACACGCCCGAGGCGGCCGAGGAGTGCCGCGTCGACCGCCTCCACCTCCACCTGCGCTGGCGCCCCGGAGTGGTCCGCGAGGTGGTGGACAGCGCCTTGCGGGAGCGCCTGGTGAGCCGCGACGGCCCCGGCCTGGTCCTCACCGCCTCAGGCCGCGACCTCGCCCGCGAGGCGGTCGGCTGAGCACGGGCCGAGAGGAAGCCCTCAACGGAGAGCGAGCCCGGCGCTGCCGATGCTCGCAGTTGCCAGCATTGCGAGCGTATGCTAGCATTCTCTCGGGAGGCGGGATCATGGCGAGCTTGAGCGTCAGGAACATCGACGAGGCGACGTACGAGAGGCTGCGCGTGCGCGCGGCGCAGAACGGGGTGTCGATGGAGGAGGAGGTGCGACGGATCATCCGACGTTCGGTGCACGCGCCGGATCGACTGGGTCGCCTGGCGCTGGAGTGCTTCGGCCCGACCCACGGCATCGCGCTCGAGCTGCCCACCCAACCGCCGCACGAGCCCCTGGACCTCGTCGAATGACGCTGCTCGACACCAACGTCGTCTCGGCCGTCATGGCGCCCTCACCGGTGCCGGCGGTCCTGCGCTGGCTCGACCGCCAGGCGACCGAGGACCTGTACCTGTCGGCCGTCACGGTCGCCGAGATCGCCTACGGGCTGAGGGGCCTGCCGGACGGCACGCGCCGTCGCGCGCTGTCGGAGCGTTTCGAGAGGTTCGTCGCCCTGGGTTTCGACCAGCGAGTGCTCAGCTTCGACAGCTCCGCCGCCCTCGCCTACGCCGAGATCATGGGTCATTGCAAGGAGGTCGGCCGCCCCATGAGCGTGCTCGACGGGCAGATCGCCGCGGTCGCGCGATCCCGCCGCATGGCCCTCGCCACCCGCAACACCCGCGACTTCGAGGAGTGCGGCCTCGAGGTGGTCAGCCCCTTCGCGGAGGCCTGACCGGCGGCGCGCCGAGGTCCATCCGCCGGCCATGGCCCACAGTCTCCCGGCGCCAGGACCCGGGTCGGCCGCCCCCCGGCTCGCGGTCCGCCCCTCGCCCTGTGGTCAGATCCTCAGAACAGGAGCCGGTACACCAGGGAAACGTCTCGACCTGGCAGCGGCGCGTAGTACTTGATGAACGAGACGTGGTTGTAGGCGCCAGCGTCGAGGAGGTTGCGTCCCCGCAGCACGAGCTCGTGCAGGACCTGGCCCGCGAAGAGCCTGCACCCGACACTGGCGTTGAGCATCTCGTGGCCCGGAGTCGGCGTCTCGTGCTCGGCGACGCGGTCCTGCTCGTCCACCCACCAGCCTTCGACGCGGACGTCCCAGTTGGTGGGCATGTACACCAGGGCGACGCAGGCCCGACGAGGGGGGATCCTGGGCACGTACTCGTCGGTGTCGCGGAAGCTCGCGTCCACCTGGTCATGCGAGAAGCCCAGGTGGAGGTGGGCCGAGCCCGTGTGCAGCACCTCGAGGTGTCCGTGCAGCTCGAATCCCCCGAGCTCCGTGTCGGCCTGGGAGTAGTGGTAGACCTCGAACCCGTCCAGCTCCTCGCCCGTGTCGCGAAGGTAGATGAACCGGTCGAAGCGGGTCACGAAGCCGGTGAGGGCCGCCTCGAACCGCCCGAGCTCCGCCCGCAGCGACAGGTCGAGCCCGTTGCCCACCTCGGGGTCCAGCGCGGGGTCGCCGACCTCGTAGGAGAAGGTGGCCGCGTGCGGGCCGTCGGAGTAGAGCTCCTCCGCCGTCGGGGCGCGCTCCGGTCGGCTCAGGCTGGCCGCCACGCTCCATCCCGGAGACATCTCCCACACCACACCGGCAGAGGCGGTCCAGGTCGTGAACGACCGGGCCGGAAGCTCGGGACTGTCGATGGTGGTTCTCTGCTCGTCGTAGCGGAGGCCGATCTGGAAACCGACCGGGTCGACCCTGGTCTGCTCGAAGATGAACACGCCGAGCTTGTCGGTGTCGGTGGGCTGGACGAAGGCCTCCTCGCCGCCTGCGGCGAAATCGCGGTCGACGTAGTGGCGGCCGATCGTGCCTTCGAAGCCGAAGACCTCCTCGTTGACGAGGTCGAAGCGAGCCTCGCTCCAGCGGTTCTCGAAGCGGGTCCCGAGCTCGTCTCCCTCCACCTCGTCGTGCTGGTAGTCACGCCAACCGGCGGAGAACCGCAGCCTGGAGATGCCCGCGAAAGGACTGTCGAGCTGACTGTGCTGGTCGACGCGCCGCTGCTCGAGCTCGGCGTGGCCGCTCGCCTCCTCGTGCTCGTGCTCGTCGTGGACCTCGGGCTTGACCGGAAGCTCCCCGTCCTCGTGGTGGTGATGGTGGCCGGGGATGCCGTAGTCGGTGTCGTAGCCGCCGGCCGCCAACCCGATGAAGCCCCTCGCGGTCACGTACGACGCGCCCAGGGTCGCCCCCTCGGCCCGCGCCCAGGAGCTCTCGACGGTTCCCCGACCGGCCAGCTCGGGCTGCTCGTGGTCGTGGTCCGTGCCGCCGTGGCCTCCACCGTGGTCGTCGTCCTCGTCGCCGACGATCCGCGGCGCGGGGCTCGAGGAGTCGTCCTGGTCTCGCGCGTAGAGATCGAGATGCCAGGCCCCGTCGCCGCCGCCACCGTCGAGCCTGGCACCCCCCCCTTCTTGCTGGAGCTCGACCCGACCTCCAGCTTCACCGCTCCGGCCACAGACTCCAGCGACGCACGGTCGGGGACCCGGCCGTCGAGCACGTTGACCACGCCGCCGATGGCGTTGGCCCCCAGAGCACCGTGGCCGGTCCGCGCACGACCTCGATCTGCTCGGCCGCCAACGGGTCGATCGCCACCGCGTGATCCGGGCCGATGGACGAGACGTCGCCCGTGTCGAGGCCGTTCTCGAGGATCCGGATGCGATCCTGGCCGAGGCCGCGGATCACCGGTCGGCTCGACCCCTGGCCGTACGAGGTGGCGGTGACCCCGGGCTGCTGAGCCAGGGTCTCGCCGAGACTCGACTGCTTGCGGAGCTGCAGGTCCTCCCCGGCGAGCACGTCCACCGGGTTGACCACCTCGCCGAGGCCCCGGGCCAGTCCGGTCGCGGTGACCGAGATCCTCCCCGAGTGCACCAGCTTGTCGAGAGTGATGCGAACACCCTCCCCCGGGTCTGCTGAGGCCGCGACGCGAAGCACCGCGCCGCCGAAGCGATCGCTCTCGACGTTGACCAGGTAGTCCCCCTCGGCCAGATCGGGAAAGACGAACTCGCCGAGACTGTCGGAAACGGTCTCTTGGCGGAGCTCGGGCAGCGAGACGGTTGCGCCGGCGACGGGATCGCCGCCGGAAGACAGCACGAGGCCCCTGATGGACGCGCGGTTGTCGGCAAGGGCAGGGACGGACGCCGCGACCATCGCGACCATCACGGCCGCGAGGGTGTACGTGTTCTTCATGGGTCCTCCGCGAGACTCACGCGTTCGCGTTGTCGAACGGCCCTGGGCCGCTCGGCCCGGTCTGCCGAAGCTCAGGCGAGCGCGGGCGGTCCACGGAGGGGCAGGGACCACCGGTCGGGAATCGAAGGCGACGCATCGTGGCCCACGACGACGAGAGGAAGGGGCTCAGCGAGTCCGAACCAGGCGACAGAACGGGCAGCGAAGAGCTCGACGGAGAAAGTCGAGCACGCCAGGCACACATGGTCGCCGTGCTCGGTCCCGACTGTGCCGAGGTGGGCACCGGTGGGATCCGGGCAGTGCGGGTTGTCGCACACGAGCCCGGGCGCGAGGTTGACCGGGTGGTCGTGCGGGATGACGCCGAGGAAGCCCTCGAACGCCACCAACAACGTCAGCAGACCCCGGAGAGCTCGACGAGAGCCGTCCCGCCGGATCATGCCGGCCCGATCCTCCGGGCTGTACGGGATGGTGTGGGGCCCCCCACACTCGGCAGAACCCACCACCTGGTGCCACGACTTCGCCAGTGTCGAACCTCGTTGTGCTATTCCCATGGGTGCCCTCAGAAACCGTGTCGCGCACGTGGAGATCGAGTCCCTGCACAGCCTCCGACGTCGCTTGCGCCGGGATGGGAGTGGGGGGAGCGAAACGGCGTGTTGGAGCCGTGGCGCGCGGCACCGGCGGGAGAGGGAGCGAAGTACGTGGCGTTGGGGAGGTAGAACACCAGGGCCGACGCGCTGCACGGACATCAACCGGCGGCACGAAGCCCCGCGTCAGAGGCCTGGTCGATTCCGAGCGCCACCGCGAGAGCCCGTCGAGCGGTCGCTACGCGACCTCCTGCATCGGTCTGGTGCGTGGCCGAGGCAAGGGTCGCCCCTCGGCCTGCACGTGGTCGATCACCTCCTCGACAACCTGGTAGAGCTCAGCAAAGAGCTCGATCGGAAAGGTGTCGGGTAGGCCCGGGCGGTTGCCCGCCCAGGCCCCCCACAGATCCGGACGTGCAGATTTCCCGCATCAAATGTTGTTAACAACATTAGATGCGTTATGTTGCGAAGCTGGTTATGTGGTGAGAGGGTGGCCCGCCCTGTGACGACGGGGTAGGCGGCCCGGAGATCACAACATAATTCCGTCGGGCATGGTGATGTCCTCCACCCGGAGGTGCACGCCATGTTCGACCAGCTCTTCTCCCAACCTGCCGCTTTGCGACGCCACCGGGGCGGGCCACTCGCTGAGGAGCGTGCCGCCTACCTGGAGGCTCTTGCCGCTCAACGTGCAGCGCGCGGGACGCTCCTTCGCCGCGCGCGGTACTGCCTTTGCGTGGCACGAGAGGTTGCGCACTGGCCGGCAGATCACCTCTTCGACGCTGTCGAGATCGAGGGCCTCGCCACGGCATGGGCTGCCAAACGCACCGCCAGCGGGCGGGCCCAGGGGCCGCGATGGCCTGAGGAACACTTTCGTTGCGCAGCCAACGGTTTCCTTCGAGGCGCTGGGAGGCTCCGCCCCCCTCCTTCGCCAGCACCGGGGCGCTATGACGAGCGGGTCGCCGACTTCATCGCTGCACAAGCTGAAGGCCGCTGGCAGTCGGAAGTGACCCAGCGCTCGGGACGGTGGCAAGTCGGACGGTTCCTGACGTTCCTGGAGCAGCAAGGAACCGCCCTCGACAACGTCGAGACGCACCATGTCGACACGTACTTCCAGCACATGGCTTCGCGCTGGAGTCGGGTCTCGCTGGCCACGTCGGGCAAGATGCTGCGCCTGTGGTTTGCGCACTGCGAGCATCGGGGATGGGTGAGACCAGGTCTGGCAGCGGCGATCCTGGTGCCTCGCATCTACCGTCAGGAGGGGCTGCCTCTCGGGCCGACCTGGGCCGAGGTCGGCCGGATGCTGGCGAAGACCGCTGGGGATGAGCCGGCGCAGCTTCGTGATCAGGCGATTCTTCGGCTGCTTTGCGTTTACGGCCTGCGCTCCGGCGAGGTGCTTCGGCTCAGGCTCGAGGACCTCGACTGGGAGCGTGAACGGCTGCACATCGTGCGGTCCAAGAGCGCGCGGGAAGAGACCCTGCCGCTTGAGCCGAGCGTCGGCAACGCGATTGCGCGGTACCGGCGCCATGGTCGCCCCAAGAGCGAGAGCCGCGTCGTCTTCCTCACCCTGCGTGCCCCGCACCGACCGCTGTCCACCGGTGGCCTCTACGACGTCGTGTGCCGGCACCTCCCGGAGCCTGACTCGCTCAGGAAGAGTCGGGGGCCGCACGCTCTGCGTCATGCCTGCGCCCGGCACCTGGTCGAGTCGGGGCACAGCTACAAGGAGGTCGGCGACCACCTTGGCCATCGCAGCCCGGGCGCCACTCGCATCTACGCCAAGGTCGACCTGCCATCGCTGCGCCGAATTGCCTTCGACGATCTCGGAGGCCCGCGATGACCCTCGTCGAGGCCGTCGAGAGCTACGTCACTCTCAAGCGCTCGCTGGGTGCGGTCTTCTCGGCAGACGCTCGCATCCTGCGCTCGTTTGGCCGTCTCCTCGGCGAGATGCCGCTCGATGAGATCAGCCGTGAGGCATGCCAGGCATTCTGCCGAGGGACGGGACCTCCTACCCGCTTCTGGGAGAGGAAGCACCACACCCTGCGCGGCTTCTTCGGCTACCTCGTCACGCGTGGGCATCTCGCGGCATCGCCGCTGCCCGATGCCGGCCCCCGAGTCCCGCGCGCCTTTCAGGCTTACATCTACTCCCATGAGGAGCTTCAACGCCTCCTCAGTGCGACCGAGATCCTGGGCTCCGCCCGCTCGCCAGAGCAACCCATGGTCTTTCGTGCCCTGCTCCTGCTGCTGTATGGCGCCGGGCTGCGGCCCGGTGAGGCGTTGCGGCTCAGATGCTGCGACGTGGACCTCTCCGATCGGGTGCTCGCCGTCTGGGACACGAAGTTCTTCAAGTCGCGATTGGTCCCTATCGGCAGCGACCTGTGCAGGGCGCTGAACGTCTACCACGCCGCCCGGCAGCAGCTGCCGCTGTCAGATGACACTCGTATGGCGTTCTTCTGCAACCGCACAGGCCGGGCGATCCCGCTGACCAAGCTGGAGCGCGTGTTCGTCCGGCTGCGCGACCATGCCGGCATCAGCCGGCCTGAAACGGATCGCTGGCAGCCCCGGCTGCACGATCTTCGCCACAGCTTCGCCGTGCACCGCCTCATCGCCTGGTATCGCGAGGGCGCGGACGTCCAGAAGTGCTTGCCGCTGCTGGCCACCTACCTGGGCCACGTCAACCTGTCAGGAACACAGACCTACTTGAGCCTGACCCCTGAGCTGCTGGCCGAGGCATCCCAGCGCTTCGAGCGCTACGCCTTACCCGGCAAGGAGAACGCCCATGCCTGATCGGCACCTGCTCGGACCGTTCATCCGTCGCTTCCTGCTCGAGGAGGTCGTCGCGGATCGCAACCTGACGCTCAACACCCAGCGTAGCTACCGTGACTCCATCAGCCTGCTGCTCCGCTTCCTGGCCGATCGGCACTCCACAGAGCCAACCCGCGTCACCGTCGAGCAGGTCACGGCCACGGTCGTGCGCGCCTTCCTCGCTGACCTCGAAGAACGGCGCGGCAACTCGACAGCAACCCGCAACCAGCGGCTTGCAGCCATCCACTCGCTCTTTCGATTCGTCGGCCGCCAGGTGCCCGAGCTCGTCGACCACGCCAGCCAGATCCAAGCCATCCCCCAGCGTCGAGTAGCTCCTCCGGCGATGGCCTACCTCGACAAGCCCGAGATGGATGCCATCCTTGCCGTTCCCGACCGCCGGCGTGCTCAGGGCCAGCGCGACTATGCTCTGCTGCTGTTCCTTTACAACACCGGTGCTCGCGCCAGCGAAGCCGCGCAGCTGCCCGTCACCGCCCTGGAACTCCAGACGACGCCCTCAGCCCGCTTGCTCGGCAAAGGGCGCAAGACCCGTACTTGCCCCCTGTGGCCGCACACCGCCAAGGTCTTGGGTCAGCTGCTCGCTTCACGCGGTCAAGAGCCGCCCGGTACGCCAGTCTTCCGCAACGTGCGCGGTCAACCGATCACTCGCTTCGGTATTCATGCCCTGGTCGCGCGCACCGTCGCAAAGGCGGCCGAAACCACACCTTCCTTGCGGCAGAAGCGCATCAGCCCGCACACTCTCCGACACACGACCGCCGTCCACCTGTTGCGGTCCGGTGTCGACATCAACACAATCCGCGGCTGGCTTGGCCACGTCTCGCTCGAGACCACCAACCGCTACGCCGAAATCGACATCGAGACGAAGGCAAAGGCGCTCGAGACATGCACGGTCGGCGGCTCAGACCGCATGCCCACTTGGCGGAAGAACAACGACCTGATGGCCTTCCTCGCCGCCTTGTAGCTGGGGCCTTACATGCTGGAATTATGTGGCGAGGATCCGCCCCTACACCCTGGTCTGGCGCGATCGCCGCCGACCTCACCACATAACCAGCTTCGCAACATAACGCATCCGGCTCCTCAGCAGCACGGGTTCGCCATGGGGCGGTAGATCGAGTGGACGATCTTCGGTGGTGGAAGCGGGTAGCGCTTGAGCAGTCGGGCGAAGCCCTCCCAGGTCAGGCGGTGGCGCTGCGATCGTCGTCGCAGCCACACATGCCAGATGCGCTTGACCTGGTGCCAGTACGCGCCCAAGGCCCGGTTGTTGCCGGTGATGCCGAAGTACCCGTAGTGCCCCAGCAGCACTGCGGAAAGGTACCCATGCTGCTGGTCCACCCGGAGATGCCGGTTCCGCTTGCACCACAGACTGACGCGCTTGAGCGCGCGGGTCTGGCGCTTCCGCGCTGTCTTGCGCTTCACCACCAGGCTCCCTTTGCGTGACCGGCCCCAGTAGTGCGTCAACCCCAGGAAGTCGAAGGTCGGCGGCTTCCCGCCGTCCTTGCCTGTGGTCAGCCCCTGGGTCCGGCTAAACGCGATCAGTCGCGTCTTGTCAGGATGCAGGGCGAGACCGTACTTCGCGAATCGCCTTGGCAGAGCCGCCATCACCCGGCGCGCGTCCGACTCGTTCGCAAACACGATGACGAAGTCGTCCGCGTAGCGGATGAGGTGGGCCGGTCCTCGCATGCACGGCTGGACCTCCTCGACGAACCAGCGATCCAGCACCTCGTGGAGGTAGATGTTCGCCAACAAGGGCGAGATCACACCCCCCTGAGGAGTGCCGCTCTCCAGTCGTCGCAGCTCGCCCGCCTCGAGCACTCCCGCCTTCAACCACTTGTCGATCGCCTTTCGGATCACACCGTCCCGTACCCGCCGGTCGAGGAAGCTCCGCAGTGTCCCGTGACCCAGGGTGTCGAAGAAGCTCGAGATGTCAGCCTCCAGCACCCACCCCCCGCGCACTTCCATCAGCCTGCTCCACAGGCTGGCCAGTGCCTGGTGTGCGGACCGATCCGGCCTGAAGCCGTACGAGAAGTCCTTGAAGTCCTGCTCGTACACCGCCTCCAGCACCATCGGCACCGCCCTCTGCAGGACCTTGTCCCAAAGGCCGGTATCCCTTGGCGCGGGAGGTCGATCTCGAGGCGGCGTCCCTCTTCACTGGCGACGCGCACGACCCATCGCTCGGTGATGGCGGAATGGCGTGACTGGCACCCCTCGGGCCCTTCCTCCCCGACGGCAAGCGCTTCGCCTTCCACCGCCGCGGCGGCGAGGGCCTCGTCCTGTCGCTCGACGGCGGGCCGCTGACGCCGCTCGCTGGTCTCGAGGCCGACGACGTCATCGTGGCGGGGGCCGTGGACGAGAGCCACGTCGTGGTCTCCCGCCCGGAGGAGACCCCGGCCAGGGTCTCCCGGCTCGACATCGAGACCGGGCCGCGGGAGCTGTGGCGGGAGCTGATGCCGGCGGACCCGGCCGGCGTCGTCCGGGCGAGCGACTCCCTCGTCACCTCGGGCGACGGGTCGACCCATGCCGACAGCTCCCTGCGCGCCACCGCCTCCGTCTCCTACCTGCTCGAGGGCGTGAGGTGCCTCTGCAGCAACCCCTCGACCGTGGCGTCGAAGGGGAGCGCTCGTCCCCGCGCCAGCCCGGCCTCGATCGCCGCGGCCGGCAGCATCTGGCCGAGCTCCTCCAGGGTCGGCGCGGCGTACTCCTTGAGGTCGGCGTCCGCCGCCGGGTGGGCGGCGACCAGCCCGAGCAGCTCGAGCCCGCGCTCGGCGTCCCCGGCGCGCACCGCCAGCTGGGCGAACAGGATCAGGCTCCCCGCCACCATTCGGGTGAGGCCGATGGCGTGGGCCAGGCGCAGGCCCTCGCGGGCGTAGCGCTCCGCCGCCGCGAGATCGCCCAGCTGCAGTGACACCGCCCCGAGGTTGGAGAGCACGACCGACTCGACGTCGCGCCGGCCGACCTCGCGGTTGATGAGGAGGGTCTCGCGGTAGAGGTCGCGCGCCTTCTCGGCCTCGCCTTGGAGCCGCTCGATCTCGCCCAGGTTGTTGAGGAACGCGACCAGGCGCTCGCGGTTGCCGGTGCTGGTGGCGAGCTCGCGGCCCTCCTCGAGCAGCCGGCGCGCCTCGGCGGTGCGTTTCTGGAACATGCGCACCGAGCCGAGCCGGTTGAGGACCAGGAGCACCGCGCTGGGGTCGTCGCCGCGGCGGGCTTCGGCCAGGCTCGCCTCGAGGGTCGGGATCGCCGCCGCGTAGCGCCCGTGACGCCACTCGAGGTCGCCGAGCCCGAACAGGACCTGGGCCAGGATCCCCGGGTCCCCGGCGGCGCGGGCGAGGGGGAGGCTCTCGTCGAGACAACGCTGCGCGTCGTCGTAGTCCCCCTGCACGCTCGCCACCTGGCTCAGCTGGTAGAGAGCGGCGGCGGCGGAGCGAGGGTCGCCCGCTGCCCGGGCGAGGCCGAGGGCGAGCTGGAGCTGGGCCTTGGCCTCGGCGTAGCTGCCGAGCAGGCGGCACACCTCGCCATGCTGCAGCCGCAGTCGGCACTCCAGGGCCGCGGTCTGCTCGCCGCCGGCGGGCGTGCCGGCCGGGGCGGCGACCAGCTCCAGGGCGCGGAGGTACATCGCGCGCGCGTCGGCAAAGGCGCACACCCCGCGCGCCCGGTCGCCGGCCTTGAGCAGCGAGCTGGCCGCGGCCCTGCCCTGGCCGGCCCGCTCGAAGTGCTCGGCGATCTGCGCCTGGTACTCGTCCGCGCGCGGGCTCTGGGCGAGCCACTCCGCGAGCGCCGCGTGGTAGGCGCTGCGCTGGCTGCGGAGGAGCGACTGGTAGATCAGGTCCCGGAGCATGCTCTGGGCGAACACGTGGTCGACGCTGCCGGCTCGCGGGGCGACCACGGGTCGGTAGAGGAAGCCGCGCTCGACCAGCCGCGCCAGCACCGTCGCGAGGTCCTCGACGTGCAGCGCAGGGTCGTCCGCCGCGTCCAGCGCCGCGACCGCCGCGTCCGCGAACACGCGCCCGACCACCGCCGCGCGCTCCAGGGTCAAGCGCTCCGGGTAGAGCAGGGTGTCCAGCCGGGCCTGCAGCAGCCCGGCCAGGGTCGGCGGCACCGGCAGGTGGTCGAGCCGGGTCGCCTCCACCCGCCAGGAGTGCTCCGACTCCTTGACGATGGCCCGGTCTTCGATCAGCATCTTGACCAGCTCCTCCATGAAGAGCGGGTTCCCTTCCGCCCGCTCGACCAGGTGGTCACGCAGCGCGGCCGGCACCTCACCCGCCTTCTGCAGGATCTCCTCGACCAGCTGGCAGCTGTCGGCGCGGTCGAGCGGCTCGAGCACGACCCGTTGCTGGTGGGGCAGGCCGCTGCCCCAGCCCGGCCGCCGCTCGAAGAGGCCGGGACGGGTCGTGAGGAGCGCCGCGAGGGGGAGGTCGGGATGCGCCTCGAGCAGCTCGGCCAGGAGGTCGAGCGAGGCGTCGTCGGCGTTGTGGACGTCCTCGAGGGTGACCAGGAGTGGTTGGATCGCGGCCGCCTGCTCGACCAGGCGCGAGAGCAGGCGGCGCGCGCGGGCGGCGAGCTGACCGGGGTCTCCGAGCAGGCCGCGCACGTGCGGGCTGTCGCCGAGGTCGAAGCCGGCGAGGTGACCGATCAGGTGCGCCATCTCCTGGTCGGGCCGCTCCTGCCGCAGGAGCCTGGCGACCCCGCTCTCGAGCTTGTCGCGGACGACCGCCGGGGTGTCGTTCTCGAGGATCTCGAAGCGGAACGAGAGCATGTCCCGGAGCAACGCGAACGGGCTCAGCCTGGCGGCCGGGGTGGCCCGTCCCCGGAACAGGTAGATCCGCTCGGGGCGGAGGTCGGCCCAGGTCTCGAGCTCGTCCCGGAGCCGGCTCTTGCCGAGCCCGGCTCCGGCCACCAGCACGACCACCCGGGTCTGCCGCGCCTCGATCGCGGCGGCGAGGGCGCTCTGCAGCACCGCGAGCTCGCTCGTGCGGCCGACGAGGGCGGTCTCGACGCCCTCGATGCCCCGCGGCCGCGCCCGAAACGAACGCGGCTTGGCCGCCAGGACTCGGTAGGTGGGGAGGAGGTCGGAGCCGCGCGCCCCGCCTCGCCCGCGGATCCGAATCGGCTCCTCCGGCGCCACCTCGAAGACGCCGCGCACCTGGCGGAAGGTGTCGTGACCGATGAGGATCGCTGCCGCCGCCCGCTCGGCCAGGCGGGCGGCGACGCTCACCGTGGCGCCGCTGGCGGCCAGGCCGGCAGCGGCGCCGGGAGCGGCGGGCAGCGGGGTCAGCAGGGTCAGACCGGTGTGGATCCCCATCCGGAGCGGGAGCGGCTCCTGGCCCGGGGCGCCGGCCCCGCCGAGCGCGTCGCGCAGGGCGAGCGCCCCCCGCACCGCTCGTTCGGCGTCGTCCTCGGCCGTCGCTTCGGCGCCCCACACCGCCAGGATCCCGCTCGACTCCTGGGCGAGGACCTGCCCTGCGAAGCCGGCCAGCACCGCCGCAGCACGCTCGCGCAGGGAGCTCTGCGCGAGGCGGGCGGCCTCGGCACCTTCGCTCTGGTCGACCATCTCCACGTACTCGGCCGCGTTGACGCAGAGCACGGTCAGCAGCCGGTTGTGGTCGGACAGGGTCCGCCGGGCGCCGGTGCCGGTCCGGGCCGGAGCTGCTGCCGGCGGGCGCAGCCCGGGGGTGAGCGGCGGTGCGGCGGGCGGCGTCGCCACCCCGAGCGCGCTCGCGACCGCCTGCACCAGCTCGCTGGCGGAGGCGAAGCGACCCGCCGGCTCCTTGGCCAGGGCCTTCTCGAGCACCGCGTCGAGCGCGCGCGGCAGCCGCGGGTCGAGGTCGGTGGCGCGCGGCGGCGGGTCGTTGAGGTGGCAGAGCGCCATCGCCAGCGGCGAGGAGGCCGCGAAGGGCAGGCGCCCGGTGAGCAGCTCGAAGACCACCACCCCGAGCGCGTAGAGGTCGACCCGCGGCCCCTGGTCGGCGTCGCCCGAGGCCTGCTCCGGGGCCATGTACTCGGGCGTGCCGGTGATCGCACCCTCCTGCCCGAGCGCCTCGTCGGCGTCGGCGAGCAGGCGCGCGATGCCGAAGTCGGTGAGGAAGGCGTTGCCCTCGACGTCGACCATGACGTTGGACGGCTTGAGGTCGCGGTGGACGATCCCCTGGCGGTGAGCGTAGTCGAGCGCCGAGGCGACCTGGACCAGGAGCGCGACCAGCTGCTGCGGTTGCGAGCGAAGGTCCCTCGCGCCGAGGAGCTCCTTGAGGGTGCCGCCGGCGAGGTAGCGCATCACGATGTACTGGGGCCGGTGGGCGCCGTCGAAGTCGTAGACCGGCAGGATGTGCGGGTGCTCGAGGCGGGCGATGAGGCGGGCCTCCCGCTGGAAGCGCTCGACCTGCAGCGCTTCCTGGGCCAGGCGGTGGTGGATGACCTTGACCGCCACGTCCCGGTCCATGCTCGGCTGGTAGGCCCGGTACACGGTGGCCATGCCACCCCGCCCCAGCTCCTCCCTGAGCTCGTACGGTCCGAGACGTTCGCCGATCACCGTGGCGCCCCGCGCCCCATCATGCTAGCAGGGTGCCGGGGCGGGGGGATCGCTCACCGCGCCGCGCGCTCCGCGGTCGCGTCCCACACCGTCCCCTGCGGCCACAGGGAATGGAGCCAGGCACCCCGTTCCGCCCTCGTCATCGACCCCACTGGCGCGGGAGGTCGATTTCGAGGCGGCGTCCCTCTTCACTGGCGACGCGCACACCCCATCGCTCGGCAATGGCGGAATGGCGTGACTGGCACCATTCCGGGCCCGTCTCGCCCGCCTGGCGGGAGCATTCCCGGTTTGTCCTATGTTGAGACCAATTCTCTTGGGGT
>CAYTJW010000015.1:0-24074 GCA_964438135.1 uncultured Thermoanaerobaculia bacterium | reverse complement strand
AGGAGGCCGACCACGAGCAGGGCGGCCAGGGCGAGAATGCCGACGGCCACGAGGCGCATCGCCTGCGCGCCGACGGCGTCGACCACCCGCCGCCGCCGCACCCGGGCGGCCGCCCGCGGGTCCGCGCCGTGCCCGTCCCGGGTCACTCGAGGCTCCGGCGCACCGCCTCCCGCTCGGCGGCAGGCAGGGGCAGGCTGGTGCCGACCGCGTCGACCACCGCGGTGCCGGCGTCGGACAGCACCCAGTCGAGGAAGGCCTTGACCAGACCGGTCGGCTTGCCCTTGACGAAGAGGTAGTTCCTGCGCGTCACCGGGTAGGTCCCGGCCTCGATGGCGGCGATCGCCCCCGCCCGGTCGCGGATCACCTCGCCCGGGTCGGCGACGCCGTTGCCGTTCGCGTCGATCGGCGCGAGCAGGATCCCGTCCAGGATTGAGCCGTCGCGGCCGAAGACGTAGCTGAAGTTGGAGTAGCCGAGCCCGACTGGGTCGCGCTTGACGGCGTCGAGGATGCCGGGGTCGGCGTAGACCCCGACCCCCTTGAGGTCCTCCTGCTTCTTGCCGAAGTAGGTCGCCCACGCCGCGGCCGCGCCGCACGAGTCGGAGCGGGTGAAGACGTGGATCGGCCGGTGGACCTCGGCGCCGAGGGCGGCGTCCCAGGTGGTGGCGGTCCCGGCGACGTACAGCGCCTCCAGCGCCTCGCGGGTCAGGCCGCGGGCGAGGATCCGGTCGCGCGCCGGGTTGGTGGCGGCGACGACCGGGAAGACCGCGTCGTGCAGCACGTAGACGGCGGTGATGCCCCTGGCGAGCTCGGCCGGGTCCGGCTCCCGCGACACCATGCCGATGTCGACCAGGCCGGCGATGGTGTCGGCCGCGCCCTTGCCGGCGCCGCCCGCGGAGACGTCCACCTTGACCCCGGGGTGGAGCTTCTGGAAGGCCTCGGCCCAGGCCACGGCGGTGGGGTAGATGGCCCACGCCCCGGACATGGTGACGGTGCCCTTCAGGTCGTCCCCGGCTCGGGCGGCCGGGGCGGCGACGGCCAGAGTCAACGCGACCAGGAACACGACGGACAGCGAGCGGCTGGTTGCGAACACTGCACACCTCCTGCGGGCGAGTGACGGGCCCATGGCGCGCCCCCCCGCTAGATCCGGAACATGAACCGCAGCAGGACGGCGGTCTCGCGCTCGACCGGGGTCGCGACCTGGGTGCGGTCGGAGAGGTCGGAGTTGGCGCCGGACAGGATGCCGCCGCCGCCCTCGTCGAAGTTGGGCGCCCAGACCGTGGTGCCGGCGAGCTGGACGCGCAGGTTGCGGTTCACGGTCCAGTTGAGCTCGAGGGTCGCCTCCCAGATCTCGTCGGCGCCCTGCAGCACCGCGGCGGAGAGCGAGCTGCCGTCGGCCACCGGCTGCGCGCCGGAGACGCCGGCGAGCTGCTCGGCGGTGTAGCCGTCGACCCGGGCGGTGTCGAACAGTTGGAGGTCGGTGTCGGTGCGGCTCACGCGCGCCAGCAGCTCCCAGGCGCCGAGGCCCTCGCCGCCCGGGGTGAACGGCTGCTTCGGGTCCGGCTGCTTCCAGCCGAAGGCCTCGACGCTCTTCTCCTCTCCGGTCAGGAACAGGCTGACCCAGCCGGAGACGTGGCGCGACCCACCGTCCCGGGCCAGCACCGGCTCGTGCAGGGCGCGCCGCGAGCCGACCCAGAAGTCGTGGTAGAGGTCGATCCCCTCGTACTCCACCTCGCGCCACTCGAAGCTGGCGGTGAACGGGCCCTTGATCCAGGCGACCTCCGCGCCGAGGCGCTGCCGGCTGTCGATCGTGGCGGCGACCTGGTCGGTCGAGCGGCCGTCGGTGCCGAGCACCTGGTCCCCCCGCCAGCGCCAGCCCAGCGACTCGTAGGTCGGCACCACCAGGCCGCGAGTCTCGAAGCGGCGGGTGGTCACGCTCTGGCTGCCGTAGGTGCCCTCGAGCACCAGGTTGAGGCCCCTGGCCCAGCTCGAGCCCGAGGCCCGGAACGGCTTCACGAAGAGACGCGCGGAGACGTCCTTGTGGTCGTCGATGTCGCCCCTGGAAGAGTCGGTCTCGATCCCAGAGCCGTTGAACGCGCCCACCTGGTAGGTGAGGCGCCGGTCGGCCAGGTCGCCCCACAGCAGCACGCCGCGGTCGAAGTACGCGATGAAGGGCGCTTCGGTCGAGCGCTCGAAGAAGTTGACGTCGTTGGTGCCGGTGATCCACTCGGTCGAGAAGGGGACCTTCATCTGCCCGACCCGCACGTGCAGGGGTTCGGCGAGGCGCATGTCCAGCCAGGCGTCGCGGAGGTACGGGTTGTCCTCGAACGCGGCCTGCAGCCGCAGCTCCATCCAGCCGTTCAGCCTGCCGGCGAGGTCGAGGCGGGCGGCGCGGATGTCGAACGAGTCCGGCGCGACCGAGTCGCCGGAGTACGCCCGCGCGTCGAAGTGGATCGAGCCGCCGAGCTTGAGCTCGTTCCTGCCGTCCGGGGTCCGCAGCAGGAACCCGTTCTTGAACGAGGCCTCGGCGGTCGGCGCGGCCGGGGTCGGCGAGGGCGCCGGCGCAGCCGCCACGACCGGCGCCGGCGTTGGCGCCGCCGTCTCCTGGGCCGAGGGATGAAGGGCGCCGCTCAGCAGCGCCAGGGACGTGAACAGGGTGGCTCGCACTCTCACGATTCGCCTCTTTCCGGGCTCGCGACGCCTCGACGACGAGTCGCCCCGGCGGGGGGCGAGGCCACCGTTCCCGGCTGGCGTCCGCGTCCTCGGCGCGCTCGTGGTGATGTCATCGCCGTCCCTTCTCCAGTTCACCGATCGAGAAACCGCAGATTCGACGACGAAGCGGCATGTCCGGTCGCCCCCTACACCAGGTCGGCGATCGTCGTCGCCTCGAGCCGCTGCGAGATGTAGTCGCGGACCTCCCGCATCAGGCCGACCAGCTTCTCCTCCTTCTCCAGCGGCGTGGTGCGGTAGAAGTAGCGGCTCACCGACTCCACCGGCGCCAGCGCGCCGTCGAAGAGCCGGATCACCGCGGCGAGGGAGATCTGGTCCGCCGGGCGCGCCAGCCGGTAGCCCCCGTGCTGACCCTTGGAGCTGCTCATGTAGCCGGCATGGCACATGGCGGCGAAGAGCTGCTCGAGGTAGCGGGCCGGGATGCCCTGGGCCTTGGCCACCCGCGTCAGCGGCACGTTCCCCGAGCTCGCCTCGCGGGCGAGGTAGATCAGCGCCAGGAGCGCGTACTCGCTGCGGCGGGTGAGCTTCACGGGGCGTGGCGCCTTTCTCTAGTTACCACACTGGAATAGTAGGATAACCTCCCCGCGGCTGTCAACCCCCGCGCAGGGCTCTCCCGGTCGGCGCAGCGTCGGCGGCAGCTCGGCCAGGGCTTGACGGCCCATGGGCCGACCCACACGCTTCGAGGTGTGGACCTCGAGCAGAAGGCCTCGTACTGGACGGACATCGCGGACGACGACATGGACACCGCGCGCGCCATGCTCGAGACGGGTCGGAGGCTCTACCCGGTCTTCATGTGCCAGCAGGCGACGGAGAAGACGCTGAGGGCCGCGTCCCTCCTGCTCGGGTTGGGACGCGAGCCGCCCAGAACCCACGACCCTCGCCTTCCTCCTCGAGCGGTTGGGCCGGGACGACGTGCCGGACGACGTCATGAGCCTGGCCGGTCGACGGTCCGCGTACTCCGTCGAGTCCCGCTACCCGAGCTGCGAGGTCATGCGCTCGTCCCCGGTCGACCAGGCGGAGGCGAGGGCCCTCGTGAGCCGAGCTGCGGAGGCGCTGGCGTGGGTCCGTTCACTCCCCGCGTGAGGGAAGCGCTCGAGACCCTCGTCGCCAGGGTGTGCGAGGACATCCCGGTGGTGGCGGTCCACGTGTTCGGCTCATGCGCCCGTGGGGAGGCACGAGAGGGCAGCGACGTCGACGTGGCCGTGGTCTCTCCGCGCTTCCGCGCCATGCGGCCGGTGGACGCCATCGCTCTCCTGCTCGAGAAGACGAGAGGCATCGGCGTCGACCTCCAGCCGGTGGGCCTCGCCCCAGAGGACCTGCTCGACGGCGACGACGTGGTCGCTCGGGCGGTTGCTGCCGAGGAGGTCGAGGTCAGGGCGGCCTGACCGGCGCACCGCGGCCGCGCATGCGGGTGACAGACCGGTCCGCTAGAATCCCAGCCGGCCGAGACCGCGACCACTGGAGGGTTGGAGTGGAGCGCCCCGAAGAGCTGGCCGACGATGCGACCGACCCGCTGTCGAAGCGGGCTGGGGCGGTCGACGCCGCCCCCGACCGTCGGCCGGGCTCGCGAGCGGTCGCCGGCGACGAGGCCGAGACCGAGGCGCGGGCCTCGCTCCCCTGGCAGCTGCTGCCGGGGGAGATCGTCGCAGCTCGCTACCGGGTCCTGCGGATGCTCGGCGAAGGGGGCATGGGGCAGGTCTACGAGGTCGAGGACCAGGAGCTCCACGAGCGCGTCGCGCTGAAGACCATCACCCGCGACCTCGCGACGACGCGGGGGGCGGAGGAGCGCTTCAAGCGCGAGGTCCTGCTCGCCCGCCGCATCACCCACCCCAACGTCTGCCGGGTCCTGGAGTTCGGCTACCACCAACCGCGTCGCGGCGGGCCCCAGATCATGTTCCTCACCATGGAGCTGCTGGAGGGCCAGACGCTGTGCGCGAGGCTGCGTCAGGTCGGGCGTCTGGCAACCGACCAGGCGCTGCCCCTGTTCCAGCAGATGGCGGCAGCCCTCGAGGCGGCGCATGCCGCCGGAATCGTCCACCGCGACTTCAAGAGCGCCAACGTCATCATCGCCCCGGCTCGGGACGGGGAGCGGGTGGTGGTCACCGACTTCGGCCTCGCCCGGGCGGACGCGGGCGCCGAGCCTCCGATGGACGCCCTGACCATGGCAGGGGAGGCCCTGGGGACGCCGGCCTACATGGCCCCGGAGCAGGTGGAGGGCAAGCCGGCGGGGCCGCCTGCCGACATCTACGCGCTCGGGGTGGTGGCGTTCGAGATGGTCACCGGCAGGAGGCCGTTCGAGGGCGAGACGCCCCTGGCGGTGGCGACCAGGAGGCTCAGCCACCCGCCCCCGTCTCCCCGGTCGCTGGTCGCCGATCTCGACCCCCTCTGGGACGCCATGATCCTCCGGTGTCTCGAGCGCGACCCGCGACAACGGTTCGCGTCCGCCCGAGACGCGCTGGACTCCGTGCAGCCGCCGCCCTCCCGGGATGCCGCCCCGAGCGGGGCGCGGTCGGCTGTCCCCGCCCCGTCGTGGTGGAAGCGCCCGGTGGTCCGGGTTGCGAGCGGCGCGATCGCCGTCGTCCTCTGCTTGGCGTCGGTCGCCCTGTGGCTGCGACCGCAGGCTCGGGATGTGGCGAGGCCCACCGAGCTCAGCCTGCCCACCTCCCCGGGCGTGGCTCGCCGGTCGGTGGCGATCGTCGGCTTCAGGAACACGGGGCGCCCGGACGCCGACTGGCTGGCGACGGGGATGGAGGAGATGCTGCGCACGGAGCTCGCCTCCGACGAGAAGCTGCGGGTCGTCTCGGCCGACAGCGTCGCCCGGGTGCGCCTCGAGCTCGGCCTGAGCTCCGTGGATGACATGCCAGCCGCGAAGGTCCAGCGCATCGGGGAGATCGTGGGCTCGGATCTCGTGGTCGTGGGCAGCTACATGGCCATCGGCAGCGGCGATGCGGCGCGGTTACGCCTCGACGTCCGCGTCCAAGACGCCACGACGGGTGAGATCGTCGTCGCCATCCCGGTCGAGGGCTCGGTTGGCGGTGTCTTCGAGCTGATTGCCGCGAGTGGTGCGAAGATCCGTGACCAGCTCGGGCTCGACCGCCTGAGCCCCGCCGCCCTTGTCGGCGTGCGAGCGTCGCTGCCGAGGTCGCCGTCAGCACGCGAGCTGTACGTGCGTGGCCTGGAGAAGCTGCGCCTCTACGAGGCTCGCTCGGCGGTGGAGCTTCTCCAGGCCGTGGTCGAGATGGAACCGGAGCACGCGCACAGCCACGCGGCCCTGGCCGACGCATGGGGCGCGTTGGGGTACGACCGGCGCGCGGCGGAGCAGGCCGCCCGTGCGCTGGAGCTCGCCACCGGTCTCCCGCGGGAGGAGCGGCTGGTCATCGAGGCCGGTGGGCGGGCGTACCAGGGGGAGTGGGCGCAGGCGGTGGAGATCTGGCGAAGTCTCTATCTGGTCTTCCCGGACAACCCGGAGTACGGCTTGCGGTTGGCGGGGGTGCTGACCGACAGCGGTCAAGGGGAGCGGGCTCTCGAAACCCTGGAGAACCTGCGCCGGTTGAACCCCGGCCTCGCCGACGACCCGCGCCTCGGGCTCGCCGAGGCGGCTGCCGCCAAGGTGCTGACCGACTACGCCCGCCAGCAGCGAGCCGCTGACGCCGCTGCGAGCAGGGCGGAGGCCATGGGAGCGAGGCTGCTGTATGCCGCTGCTCGTCTGGCGAGCGGCGATGCTCTCGTCGTGCAGGGGCAGTTTGCGGAGGGTGTGGCGAGGAGCGAGGAGGCGAAGCGGATCTTCGCCGATGTCGGCGACCGGGCATCCGTCGCGGATGCCGAGAACGTCGCGGCGGTCGCGTGCGCCAACCAGGGCGACCTCGACGCGGCCGAGGGGCGTTTCCGGAGCGCGCTCGACGAGCTGCGCCAGGTGGGTCACGGGAAAGGGGTGACCCGGCAGCTCCAGAACGTGGCCAACGTCCTGTCGGCGAAGGGAGACCTGGCCGCGGCGCGGGGCGCAGCGAGCGAGGCGCTCGCCACGGCCCGCGAGGTTGGCGATTCGCGACTGCTCGCCACGGCGCTCAACAACCTCGCCGCCATCGAGTGGGATCTGAACGACCTCGCCGCTGCGCGCGATCACTACCATGAGGCGATCGACATCTTCCGGCGCGTCGGCGCCACCGCGTACCTGCCGCTGACGCTCTGCAACCTCGGCGAGCTGCTCATGAAGCAGGGCGACGTCGACGCAGCAGCCGCTGCCTACACGGAGGCTGCTGCGCTGGGTGAGCAGATCTCGTCACCGGTCGAGGTCGGCTACGCCGAGCTGGGCCTCGCGTCCGTGGAACGAGCGCGAGGGAATCTCCGCTCCAGCCGGAGCGTGCTCGAGTCCGCCCGGCGGCGCTTCGACCCGGTACACGATGCCGAGGGGCTCCGGCAGGCGCTTGCCGCACTCGCGGAGGTCGCCGACCAGATGGGCGACCCTGGCGCTGCGGCGGCGGCACGTGCCGAGCTGGGCCGGCTCGGGTCCGGCGGGGGGTGACGGGCGTCGCGCCCGGCGACGGGCGCTCGGGGGGTGGAGGCTCCACCGTCGCGAGGTTCGGGCTGAGACCGCCGGCGTCGGGTGACAGGCAATCCGGGGAGCGGGTCGGCGCGGCGCGGCGTCTCGCGGGATGGGCGTTGCCGTTGACCGCCTGCCCGGGGCGATCTAGCCTGCAGGAGGTCCGCAGTGGCGCAGTCGCTGGGGGGTGCTGGATGAGACAAGAGCTCCGCGTTGCCGCCGCAGGGCTGGCCGTGGTGCTGTGCGCGTCCGGCGGGTTGGCTGCGACGCCGGCGCGGGGTCCGGCTCTCGACCCGGCGTTGCGCGCGCTGGCGCGGCCGGGAGGGGAGGGGGCGGGGGTGGACCTCGCCCGGCGGCTGGCGGCGGGGGGGGCGCGCGGGGCGGGGCTGCGGCTGCCCGTGGTCCTGCAGCGCAGCCCGGGCACGGGGACCCCGACGGGGTTGGAGATCACGTCGTGCGTTGGGGACATCTGCGGGGGGTGGTTGGCGCCGGAGCGGGCGAGCGCGGTTGTCTCGTCTGGAGCGGTGCGACGGTTGGAGATCGCGCGGCGGCTGTACGCCACGGCCGCCGCAGTGCCGGTGCAGCCGGCAGGTGAGACGAGGGTGCCGGAGCTCGCAGCCCGCTCCGGCGGCGCCGGCGTGGTGGTCGCGTTCGTCGACACCGGGGTGGACATCTTCCACGCCGACTTCCGGCACGGCGACGGCACGACGCGGATCAAGGCGCTGCTGGACCTGTCGGTCCCCGGCGACGTGGACGGCGACGGGACGCTGGACGGCGCCGGCCCGGCTGGCGGCACCGAGTGGGACGAGGCGGCGATCGACGCCGCTCTGGTGGCGGGCAGCTTCCCGTCCTCAGACCCCACCGGGCACGGCACCCACGGTCTGTCGGTGGCGGCGGGGGACGACGGGTTGTTCCCCGGTGTCGCGCCGGCAGCGGACCTGGTGGTGGTGAAGGCGACGCGCGAGGTCGACTCGCTCGCGTTCGAGGCGGTGGACCTGGTCGCCGCGCTGGCCTGGGTCGAGGAGCAGTGCGCCGAGCTGGGCCTGCCGTGCGTCGTCAACCTGTCGCTGGGCTCGGACTTCGCGTCCCACGACGGGCGCTCGCTGGAGGAGGCGGCGATCGACCAGATGTCGGGGCCGGGGATCGCCGGCCGGGCGGTGGTGGTCGCGGCCGGCAACTCCGCCGGCCACCAGGCGTCAGTCACGCCCCACGCCCAGGGGCTGCTGCGAGCCGGCCTCCCGAGCGAGCACGAGGTGGTCATCCCCGCCTACACGCCCCACGGCGGCGCGCAGACCGACCGGCTCCTCGTGGACCTGTGGTACGACGGGGACGCCACCGCGGCGGTCGAGGTCGAGAGCCCGACCGGGGTCGTCGTTCGCGCGGAGCTCGGCGGGGTGGCGGTCGAGGCGACGGCGGAGGGCAGCGTCGTCATCGTCAACGACGGCGTGCCGTCCGCGGGCAGCGGCGACGTCGAGGCGCTGGTCCTGGTGGACGACTGGGACGGGGTGGAAGTGGCGGCGGGGAGCTGGAAGGTGCGGCTGGTGGGGGAGCGGGTCCACGGCCAGGCCAGGTACGACCTGTGGGTGGTGGACGCCACCGAGCTCGGCGACCTGCCGCAGCGGCCGTCGGTCGGCGGCGGCGACGCCCTGTCCCTGATCGGCAAGCCGGGGAGCGCGTTCACCGCGATCACGGTCGGCAGCCATGCGCTGCACGAGCCGGGGAGCCGGTACCTCACCAGCTGGGTGGACGTGAGCGGGGTGCCGCGGGCCGACGGCACGGCGGAGGACGGGGCGCTGTCGGACTTCTCCTCCACCGGCCCCACGCGTGACGGCCGCATCAAGCCGGAGCTGACGGCGCCGGGCGAGCGGGTGATGGGGGCGGTGTCGGGCGACGCGTACCCGACGGGCGACCCGGGCGAGGTGAGCCTGTACAAGTACCACGAGTGGTACCCGGCGGAGCCGACGGCGCTGCTGACCGACGACACGCCCGGGGCGGCGTTCGGGATGCTGCAGGGGACGAGCTTCGCGGCGCCGGTGGTGACCGGGCTGGCGGCGCGGGTCCTGGAGCTGCACCCGGGGTGGGACGGGGAGCAGGTGCGCAACGCGCTCGTCACCAGCGCGGTGCAGGACGCGCACACCGGCGGCGACCCGGGCGGGCTGTGGGGGTATGGCAAGGCCGAGCTCGAGCTGGGCAACGGCGTGGCCGTGCCGGGGGCGCTGCGGGTCGCCACGCCGAGCCTGCCGGTGGGCCGCCAGGACCGCGGCTACCGCGGCCACCTGGCGGCGACCGGGGGCGAGCGACCGTACACCTGGAGCCAGGTGGGCGGCACGCTGCCGTCGGGGCTGGCGGTCGACCCGCTGGGCAGCGTGGAGGGCACGCCGACCGAGGCCGGGCTGTTCACGGTCACGGTTGGGGTGACGGACGACACCGGTGCGAGCGCGCAGCGGGAGCTGGGGCTGGAGATCAGGGGCGAGGACGAGCTGGAGATCCTGACGGAGTCGCTCCCTGCGGGCGCGGTCAGGCGCGACTACCGTGCCAGCCTGGAGGCCTCCGGTGGCGTCCAGCCGTACAGCTGGAGCGTCGCTGCCGGTGCGCTGCCGGGCGGGCTGACGCTGGACGCCGATGGCCTCGTCGGCGGGGCCCCGACCACAGCCGGCGAGGCGTGCCTGACCGTGCAACTGGAGGACGGGGCGGCGGCGACGGAGCAACGGAGCTACTGCATCTGGGTCGACGCCTTCGAGCATGTTGACTGGGGTCAGCGCGGGCTGATCGGCGGCACCGTCACCGCCCTCGCGATCGACCCGGCGAACCCCGATCGTCTCTTCGCGGGGACCGAGGGGAACGGCCTCTACGTCTCGTCGGACCGCGGTGGGCGGTGGGTGCGAGCCGAGGGTGGCCCGCGGGTCACGATCACCGAGATCGTCTTCAGCTGGGACGACCCGAGCACGATCTACGTCGGCACCGATGACGACGGTCTGCACGCCAGCACGGACGGCGGTGCGACCTGGGCCAAGCTGACGGCGCCCGACTACGCCCCGATCTACTTCGTGCACGTCGACCTCGCCAACCCCGACTGGCTGTACTGCGGCACCATCGGCAGCTGGTACTCGAGCACCGACCGTGGCGCCACGTGGGTCGAGCGCACCACCCCCTGGCAGTGCATGCTGCAGGGGGCGAGGTACTTCGACCTCGCGCAAGACCCGACCGACACGGACACGCTCTACCTGTCGACCCACGACTACATCGAGGACTACGGCTGCGTGTGGTTCTCGACCGACCACGGGGCGACGTGGGACTGGAGCCCGCTGGGCTTGCCGCCTGACAGGCACTGGATCTGCGGCCAGATCCCGGGCAGCCAGCCGTTTGAACGGATCCTGCTGGATCCCCACGAACCGCAGATCGTCTACGGCAACACCAGCAGCTGCAGCCTCTCCTACGGCTGCTGGCTCTACCTGTCGGCCGACGGCGCTCACACGTGGACCTCGGTCTGGTTGCCCGGCACCCCGGTCGCCAGCACGCAGAAGCTGCGGGCGCTCGTCGCCGCACCGTCGACCGGGGCTCTCTTCGTGGGAGGCGACGCGGTCTACCGTTCAACGGACCACCTGGCGAGCCACGAGGACGTCTCGACCGGGCGACCGGGCTGGACCGCCAGCACGGTGTACGCCCTGGCGGTCGACCCCCTGGACGAGGGTGTTGTCTACGCCGGGACCGACCGCGGCGTGCTGCTGACCGAGGACGGGGGGGCGACCTGGCACAGCCGGTCGAACGGGGTGTTCGCGGCCGACGTCGTCGACGGGGACCTGCGCGGCGACAGGGTGCTCGTCGTGACGGTGGAAGGGGTGTTCGAGACCGAGGTCGGAGGGTCGTTCTGGTCGAGGATCGAGCCGCCGTTCCCCTTGACCCGCATCCGCTACGTCTCGTCGCCGGACCCGGGTGCGTTCGTCGCCGCGGACTCGCGCCACGTCTGGCTCTACGCTCCTTCGGAGGCGAGCTTCGTCGACATCGGCGCCAGCATCCCGGTCGCCACGGGCTCCGCCGACTGGATCGAGGACCTGGCCGTGGAGCGGCTCGAGACCCACGACCGGGTGTTCTGCCTGACGTCGGTCGTGGGTTCGACCTCCGACGTTCTGCTCGGCTACTGGACCGACGACCTCGGTGGCTCGTGGGCGCAGTTCGAGGCGCCGGTCGCGGCGTGCCACCCCGGCATGAGCGGGCACAGGGTGTTCCCGGCCGGGGACGTGCTCTTCACGACCTGTGAAAAGGACACCGCCCCCGGGCGGCTCCACCGGTCGACCGACCTGGGGTCGTCCTGGGCCCAGATCGACCTGCCGCCCGAGACCGCCGCCCTGGTCCGTGTCAACGGCCTGTGGAGGAGATCGGGCGACGCGAGCCTCTGGCTCACCGCTCACCTGGGGTACTACACCGGAATCGCCCAGACCGCCATCCTCAGGAGCGACGACGACGGGGCGTCGTTCGCCTACCGGTGGATCTCCGACGACAGCGACGGTTTCGGCGACTTCATCGACCTGGTGTTCAGGCCGGCCGAGCCGGCGGAGATCATCGCCGCCCCGGTCGACCTTCGCGACTACTGGGGCAACCTGAAGGACTCCGCGAACGGTCCGATCGCCTCGGTCAGCGACTTCGAGGGCGGGCCGAGCGTCTGGGACGTCCCGCACGAGCGGAGGGCGGCGGGGCTCCCCCCGCTCACCCAGGTGCCCAGGCTCCTGTACCACGACGGCAAAGACGTGCTGGTGGCCGGGACGGTGGGGTCGGGCGTGCACACCTCGTGGGACGGGGGCGTGTCGTGGCAGGAGGCGAACACCTTCAGCTCGATCGCGTCCTCGATCACCGACGTCGTGACGATCGCGGACCATACCATCGTGTTGGGGTCGCGAGGGTACGGGAGCTACTCCTCCACCGACGGCGGGGGCTCGTTCTCCCCGAACAACGCCGGCTTGGCCGGCGGCTTCGACGTCCGGTCGCTGGCGCTGGACGAGGACGGGGTGCTGTGGGCCGCGACCGGCGGCGGCGTGTTCAGCCAGGCGGCGGTGGGCGGGGCCTGGACCCGGAGCAGCCTGGTGGACGCGGCGACGGACATCGTGGTGGACGGGTCGGGGGCGGCGCGCCGGATCTGGGTGACGGTGGCCGGCCAGGGGGTGGCGAGCTCGAGCGACGGGGGGACGACGTGGGCCGTCTCGGCCGAGGGGCTCGCGACCCTGGATCTGGAGAGCCTGGAGGTCGAGACCCTGGCGAGCGCGCGGCGGATCTGGGTGACCGGTCTCGGCGGGGACGGGGTGTACGTGTCCGGTGACGACGGCGCCAGCTGGAGCGCGGTGTGGGGGATCGGTCTGGGCAGCCGGGACGTGTACGACCTGGGCCTGGAGGAGGGCGCGGCGCGGCGGATCTGGGTGACGACCGCGGACGGCGTGTACGTCTCGGGCGACGACGGTCGCACCTGGGGAGATGCCTCCGCGGGCTTGCCGCGGCAGGTCCCGGCGACCTCGATCACCTTCGACCCGGTTTCGGGCGAGGCGCTGGTGGGGGTGAACGACCCGGGGCTGGGCGGCGTCTACCGCGGCGGCAACCTGACCGGGATGTGGCGTCCCTTCAACGGCGGCCTGGAGGACCGGCGGGTCAACCGGGTGGTGCGCGGCGCGAGCGTGGCGAGCGGGGGCGAGACGAGGACGGTGTTCCACGCCGGCACCGACGGCGGGGGCCTGTACAGCACCGTGGTGGCCGCGGGCAGCGCGACCGAGCCGCTGGCGGTCACGACCGCGGCGCTGGCCGAGGGCGGGCTTCGCGCCCCGTACAGCGTGCAGCTCGCGGCCTCCGGCGGCGAGCCGCCCTACACCTGGGGGTTGGTCGGGGGGCAGCTGCCGGCGGGGCTGGAGCTGACGCCGACGGGGCTGCTGCACGGGCGGCCGGCGGAGGCTGGGGTGTGGCAGGTCACGCTGCGGGTGGTGGACGGCCTGAGCGCGACCGCGGAGCGCACGTTGACGCTGGTGGTCCACGGGCGGCCGGAGCCGCGCATCGCGGGCGCCGGCGTCGTGTGCGCCGGCTCCACCGTCGAGCTCGACGCCGGGGCCGGCTACGCGGCGTACCTGTGGAGCACGGGCGAGACCAGCCGGAGCATCACGGTGGCGCCGCTCGTCGACACGACGTACGGGGTCACGGTGACCGACGCCTTCGGCAACCTGGGCCGCGACGAGCACGCGGTGGCGGTGGTGCCCGAGCCGACCCCGGCGATCAGCGGTCCGACCGAGGTGTGCGCGGGCTCGGGCGCGACGCTCGACGCCGGCTCCGGCTACGCGAGCTACCTGTGGTCTCCGGGTGGCGAGACGACCCAGAGCATCGTGGTCAGCCCGGCGGTGACGACCGCCTACGGCGTGACGGTGACGACCGGGGAGGGTTGCAGCGGCGCGTCGCCGAGCCACACCGTGACGGTCAACCCGCTGCCGCAGCCGGGCGTGTCCGGACCCTGCTACGTCCTGCCGGGCGAGACGGCGACGCTCGACGCCGGCCCGGGTTACGAGGGGTACCTGTGGAGCACGGACGGCACCGGCCAGACGGTGCAGGTGTCGCCGCCCGTGACGACGACCTACACCGTCACCGTGACCGACGCCAACGGCTGCGAGGGGTCCGCCAGCTTCACGGTGGTGGTGTGGGACGCGTCGGTGGTCTTCGCGGACTGCTTCGAGAGCGGCACGACCGGCGCGTGGACCTTCACCCTGCCATAGAGCGCGGGCCGGTCGACGGGCGTCGGTGCCTGGTGGCCCCGCCCCGGCTCAACCCCCGCTGGCGGTCCCCGGTGCCGGGCTTGCGGAGGTGCGGAAGCTGCTGTCGGGCGAGCAGGGCTGTGGGCCCGGACAGCTCCCCGCGGCCATCTTCATGGCTTTCGCAAGCACTGCCCTCGACTACCTCATCTCCGAGGGCCGACCAGCTCACCCCACCCTGGCACGGACGGGCTTGCCGGTGAGCGCGAGGTCCTGGTCCAGGGTCGGCGCGACGGTCGCCGGGGCTGCTTCCCAGGTCGGCGTGCACCGCCCCTGCGAGGGCCAGGGTCGAAGGTGGACGCTTCGCCGGCCCACCGGCGTTGGTCATGGCCCGGCAGCCAGCCCGAGGATGGCGGCGGCCGCCGCGTGCACCCTGCGCGCCACGGCGACCGCGGCCCGGGCCTCGTCCGCGCCGATCGGGTCCCAGTCGCCCGGGTAGCGGGTGACGGTGGCGTAGTCGGTGAGGAGCTCCTGCTCCTCCGCCGAGATCGGAACCTCCACGCCGGCCGGCAGCAGGTCGATGAGGACGCCGAGGTCGTGGAGCCTCGGGACGTCGACCGCGCAAGCCACGAGCAGGGCCTTGACGCTCTTCTCGACGCACTGCTGGGCGTGGAAGCAGACGGTGTCGTTCGGGCAGTCCTCCCCCAGGGTGAGGGTGTGCTCGGCGGTGGTGAGGTCGTTGTCGGCCTTGGTGAGCCACTGCCCGGCGAGGGCGGAGCGCTCAGTGGCGACGCTCATGGACGAGCCTCCCCTCGAGCAGCGCCGGTCGGATGATCGTGCCCGGCACGTGCCGCAGGCGCTCGACCTCGTCCGGGGTCGCGACGATCACGTCCTTGGCCAGGCCCAGCCCGCGCAGCTCGAGGCGGATGCGTACCTGCTGCCGGCGCTTCGATCCCTCGACCGGCATGACCACGAGGAGGTCCACGTCGCTGTCCGGCCCGGCCTCGCCGCGGGCGTGAGAACCGAACAGGATGATCCGGTCCGGGTCGAATCCCGCGACGATCCGCCGAACCATCTCGTCGATCGCCAGCTGCGCCTCTGCGCGAGTCATCGCGTCTCCTCGCCGAGCATCCTCCCTCTCCCGGACCGAAGGTACCACCTCGGCGCGCAAGGTGCCATGCCGGGTGGGCGACCCGCGCCGGTCTCCCGCTGCACCGCCGCGGCGCGGACCCCGCCCCGCCCCGGCTCAGCCCCCGCCCGCGGTGGCGATGGCGCCGCGGACGTACTCGAGGTAGACCCGCGCCACGTGGTGGTCGCGCTGGGCGCGGGCCAGGCCGCCGCGAGCCTGGACCAGGGCGAGCTGGGCGTCGTCGACCTCGAGCGTGGTCTTGACCCCGAGCTCATAGCCCTGCTCGGCCATGGCGAGCAGGCGCTCGGCCTGCTCGACCGTGCCGGAGAGGGCGTCGAGCACCTGCGCCGCCTCGGCCACGGCGTCGACCGCGGCCTGGACCTCGAGGGCGATCGCCTGGCGGAGCTGGGCCTCGTCGAGCTCGGCGGTCCGCAGGTCGCTCCTCGCCTCGGCCACGCGGCCGGAGGTGGCGAGGCCGTCGAAGAACGGGAAGGAGAGGTAGACGCCGGCGCTCCAGGTCTCGCCGTCCGAGTCGAGCTCGGGCAGCTCGAGCCAGGTGTGGCCGTAGGCGGCCTGGAGGTCGAGGCGGGGCTTGTCGCCGGCGGCGGCGATCTTGACCAGCTCGGCGTAGACGTCGCGGCGGTGCTCGAGGGCCATGAGGTCGGGCCGGCGCTCCAGGGCCTCGGCGATGGCCGCCTCGGCCTGCGGCCAGGGGGCGACGCGCGCCTCGAGCTCGCCGACCGCGTCGACGTCCCGCGCCTCGCCCAGCAGCAGGGCCAGCCGCTTGCGCGCGTTGGCCACGGCGTTCGCCGAGCGGATCAGGTCCGGGCGGGCGTTCTTGACCGCGACCTCGGCCGAGAGCACGTCGAAGTCGGTGGCGGTGCCGAGGGCGTGGCGGTTGCGTGCCTCGTCGAGGTGGCGCTCCTTCTGGGCCAGGTTCTGCTCCGCGATCGCCACCAGCTCCCTGGCCAGCAGCACGTCGTAGAACGCAGCGGAGACGTCGCGGGCGACCACCTGTCGCTGCTGCTCCAGCTGCGCCTCGGCCGTGTCGATGCCGAGGCCGGCGGCGCGGATCGCGGCCCCGACCTGGCCCCAGGTGAACAGCGCCTGGGACAGGCCGAGCTCGGCCGTGGCGACGTCCTGCTCGAAGGCGAAGATGGCCCCGAACTCGTCCGGCAGGTCGCGGAAGAACGCCTGCTGGCTGGCGTCGTAGCGGCGGGTGCCGCCGGCGGTGAGGGACAGGCGGGGCAGGGCCGCGGCCCGCTCCTCGACGTACTTGCCCTCGACCCACTGCCGGAAGGCGAGCGCCTTCTGGATGTCGCGGTTCTGCTCGGCGGCGAGCGCGAGCGCCTCCTCCAGGGTCAGCGCGAGGGGCGCCGGGGCCGTCTCCTGGGCCGCCGCCGGGGCGGCGACCAGGCCGGCGGCGAGGGCGAGCACCAGCAGGGCGGCGACGCCGTTGCCGGCCGCGGCTCCGACCTGCTCGCGCGCGGCGCGGGAAAAGCGGCGCCGCAGCCAGGCGGCGACGTCGTCGAGCAGGGTGTAGACCACCGGCACCACGACCAGCGTCAGCAGCGTCGACGTGATCAGGCCGCCCACCACCGCCCGCGCCATGGGCGCGCGCATCTCGGCCCCGGAGCCGAGGGCGAAGAACAGCGGCAGCATGCCGAAGATCATGGCCACGGTGGTCATCATGATCGGCCGCAGCCGGGTGCGGCCGGCCTCGATCAGCGCCTCGCGGCGGTCGACGCCGCGCTGCCGCGCCTTCTTGGCGAAGTCGACCAGCAGGATCGCGTTCTTGGTCACCAGGCCCATGAGCATGATCAGGCCGATCAGGGACATGATGTTGACCGTGTCGCCGGTGGCGAGGAGCATGCCGGCCATGCCGACGATCGACAGCGGCAGCGACAGCATGATCGCGAGCGGGTCGAGGAAGGACTCGAACTGGGCGGCGAGGATCAGGTAGACCATGATCACCGCCAGGGCCAGGGCCTCGAACAGGTAGCGGAAGCTCTCCTCCATCTCCTCGTTCTGGCCGGCCATGACCACCCGGTAGCCGGGCTCCATGTCGATGGTGGCGGCGAGCTCCTGGACCCGCGCCACGGCGGTGCCGAGCGGCAGCTCGTCGAGGTTGGCGGAGACCACGACCTCCCGCACCAGGTCGCGGCGGACGATCTCGGACGGGGTGGTGGCGCGCTCGTAGCTCGCCACCTCCTGGATCGGCACCAGGCTGGCGCCCTCCGGGCGGTGCACCGACAGGCGCAGGTTGCCGACCTGGTTGGGGTCCTGGCGCTCCAGGGCGGGCAGGCGGAGGCGGACGTCGACCGCGTCGCCGTCTGAGTCCTCGAAGGTCGTCGCCGCCTGGCCGCCGACCAGGACGCCGACGGTGCGGACGATGTCGGCGGTGCGGACGCCGAGGTCCATGGCGCGCCGCCGGTCGACCAGCAGGCGGTACTCCGGCGTCTCCTGCTCGAGCGACATCTCCAGGTCGACCAGGCCGGGGACGCCGTACATCTTGGCCTTGAGCTCGGCGGCGTAGCGCTTGAGCAGCTCCAGGTCCTCGCCGCGCACGCTCGCCTCGACCAGCTTGCGGGCGTCGAGGTTGCCGGGCTCGGCGAAGGACGGGGTGACGCCCGGCAGCTCGGCGAGGCGGGCGCGGATGGCGCGCTGGACCTCGTTCTGACTGCGCTGGCGACGGTCCCGCTCGACCAGCTTGACGTAGACCTTGCCGTCGCGGACCGTGCCGGTGTCGCCGGCGCCAACGGTGGCGTAGGTGCGCTCGACCTCGGGGAAGGTGGCGAGCACCGCCAGCACCGCCTCGACCCGGCTCTCGGTCTCGGCGATCGAGGCGTCCGGGGCGGCCTTGAAGTTGACCTGGAACTCGCCCTGGTCGAAGGCGGTCATGAACTCGCTCTCGAGCAGGCCCATGGCGGCGAGGCCGGCGACGAACGCGAGGATGGCGACCGCGACCACCGTCTTGCGGTGGTCGAGGGCCCAGGCGATACCTGAGCGGTAGCGGTCGGCGGTGCGGTCGAACCAGTCGTTGAACACGTCCAGCAGGCGGTTGACGAGGGGGCGGCGGCCGGTGCGGGCGATGGCCGGGTCGTGCCAGCGCGACGACAGCATCGGGTCGAGCGTGAAGGAGACGAACAGCGACACCAGCACCGCGAACGCGACGGTGATGCCGAACTGGAAGAAGAAGCGGCCGATGATGCCCTTCATGAAGGCCACCGGCACGAACACGGCGATGATCGACAGGGACGTGGCCAGCACCGCCAGGCCGATCTCGGCGGTGCCGTGCGAGGCGGCGCTGAAGTGGTCCTCACCCCGCTCGAGGTGACGGACGATGTTCTCGCGGACGACGATGGCGTCGTCGATCAGGAGGCCGATGGCGAGCGACAGGCCCATCAGGGTCATGACGTTGATGGTCATGCCGGCGAAGTTCATGACGATGAACGAGGAGATGACCGAGATCGGCAGGGTCAGGCCGGTGATCACCGTCGACCGCCACGAGTTGAGGAACAGGAACACGATCAGCACGGTCAGGAGCGCGCCGAGGACGAGGGTGACCTGGACGTCGTGGACCGAGTCGCGGATCCAGATCGAGCCGTCGCGGACCATGTCGATGGTCACGCCGGCCGGCATCTCGGCCTGCAGCGCCCGGACCTCGGCCTTGACCCGCTCGACCACGTCGATGGTGTTGGCCCCCGACTGCTTGAGCACGTCGAGCGCGACCGCCGGGACGCCGTCGACGAGGGCCAGGGAGCGCTGCTCCTCGGCGCCGTCCCGGACCGTGGCCACCTCGCCCAGGGCCACCGGGCGGCCGCCCCGCTCGGCGATCACCATCGCCTCGAAGTCGGCGACGGCGGCCGGCTTGCCGGCGACGCGGAGCGGCACCTCGGTCGGGCCGGAGGTGAGGCGGCCGAGGGGGGTGTTGACGTTCTCCGACTGGAGGCCGGCGACGACCTCGTCGACCCCCATGCCGAGGGCCTGGAGCCGCACCAGGTCGAGGTCGACGTTGACCTCGCGGGTGGCGGCGCCGACCAGGTCCACCTTGCCGACGCCGGAGATGTTCTGCAGCCGGCGCTGGACCTTCTTCTCGACCAGGGTCGACAGCTCGCGCGGCGCCAGAGTCTCGGACCGCACCGCCAGGGACACGATCGGCATGGCCGAGAAGTCGAGCTTCTCGATGATCGGCTCCTCGATGCCCTGCGGCAGCTCACCGCGGATGGCCGCGATCTTGGCCCGCGCCTCCTGGGCGGCGTCGTTGATGCGGACGCCGAGCTCGAACTCCACCCACACCTGGGACAGCCCCTCCCGCGAGTAGGAGCCCACGGTCTTGACCCCGGCGATGGGGTTGACCGCCTCCTCGATCGGCTTCGACACCTCGCGCTCGACGCTCTCCGGGGCAGCGCCGGGGAAGACGGTGATCACGGACAGGACCGGGATCTCCACGTCCGGGAACATGTCCACCGCCAGGCGGCGGTAGGAGAACACGCCCAGCGTGACCAGCGCCAGCATCATCACCGTGGCCAGCACCGGGCGCTTGATGGACAGGTCGGAGAGGAACATGGTGGCGCGCTCCTTGGAGTCGGGTAGTCCAGCGAACAGCTGTCAGCTGTCAGCTGTCAGCTCCTCCGCCCACCCCCAGGCGGGGAGGTCGTCGTCCGTGCGGGTGGACCTGGTCATCCGGAAGGTCTCATGCGCCGGCGGCTGCCGCGACCTTGACGCGGTCGCCGTCCTTGAGGTTGAAGCCGCCGCGGGTCACCACCAGGTCGCCTGGAGCGAGGCCGGAGACGGCCTCGACCGCCTCGCCGGTCACGAACCCGGTCACCACCCGGCGCCGCTCGACCCGGTCGCCGACGACCACGAACGCCTCGCCCTCCCGGCGCTCGACGTCCCAGCTCGCGAGCCCGGCGCGGGGCAGCATGATCACCCCGGCGCGGGTGCCGGTGAGGATGCGGCCGGTGATGAACAGCCCGCCCCTCAGCTCCTCGCTCGGGTTGGGGACCAGGGCCGAGACCTTGACCGCGCGGGCGGCGGGGTCGACCTCCGGGTTGACGAACTTGACCTCGCCCGAGAAGGTGCGGCCGGGGAAGGCGTCGCACGAGAACTCGAGTCGCTGCCCGACCGCGAGCGCGGCCAGCCGGGTCGACGGCACGCTCACCACCAGCTCGAGCAGGCGCGGGTCGACGACCCGGAACAGGGTCGGCCCGCCCATGCTCTCGACCCGGTCGCCCGGGTTGACGCCGCGGAACGAGACCACGCCGTCGAACGGGGCGCGGAGCACGGCCCGGGTCAGGTAGGTCTCGGCCGACTCGAGCTGGGCTCGGGCCGCGGCGGTGGTGGCCGCGGCGGCGTCGCGCGCCGAGCGGGCGTCGTCGAGGCCCTGCTGGGTCATCAGGCCGGCCTGCTTCAGCTTCTCGGCCCGCTCCAGCTCGCGCTGGGCGCGGGTCTCGGCGACCTCGGCCTGGGCCAGCGCGGCGCGGGCGGCCTCCACGGCGGTGTCTCCGTCCCGCGGGTCGAGCCGGGCCAGGGGGGTGCCCTTGCCGACCCGCACCCACTCGGTGACGTAGACCTCGTCGACGATGGCGGTGAACTCGGCCTTGACGTCAGCCGCGAGCTTGGGCTGGAGGGTGCCGACCACGTCGATCGAGTCGGCGATGGTCGTGGCCGCGACCTCGACCGCGTCGACCGCCACCGGCGGCTTCTCGGCGGGCGGCACGGCCGCCTCGCCGTCACCCGAGCGCGAGCACCCGGCGAGGGTCAGCCCGGTGGCAAGGGCCAGGGCGGTCGCGAGAAGGGTGGTGCTGGTTGGAGTTCTCATCGCGAAGGCTCCTTTTCGCCCGGCGTGCGGTCCAGCACGCCGCGGAAGATGACATCGAGGGTGCGGGCCAAGCCGTCGCGGCCGCGGCAGCGTTCGGGGTGGCAGAGGTGGATGCCCTTGGCGATCTCGAGGGCGCCGATCAGGGCGAGGGTGACGGACTCGGGGTCGCCGGGGGAGAGCTCGCCGCTGGCGATGCCCGCCTCGACCAGGCCGCGGAGGCTGTCCTCGAAGGCGCGGTGGACGACCTCGAAGTCGAAGAACGGCGCGCCCTGCGGCGGCCCGTAGTAGATGGAGTCCATCACCCGCACCACGTCGACGTTGTCGACCATGAGGGTGAAGGTCCGGTCGAGCAGGGCCTCGATCCGCTGCCGCGCGCTGCCGCCGGCCTGGAGCGCTTCGGTCGTCAGGACCTGCACGTAGTCGAGCACCTGGCCCATGAGCTCCAGGAAGAGCCCTTCCTTGCTGCCGAAGTAGTAGTACAGGACCGGCTTGGTGACCCCGGCCGCCTCGACGATCTCGCGCACCGTCGTGGCGGCGTAGCCCTTGGTGGCGAACAGGCGCGAGGCGGCGCCGAGCAGGCGCTCCCGCACCGACTCGTCCTGCGCCATCTCTGCCCGCTCCGCCGTCATCGCGCCCTCCGGCCGCGGTTGGCGCCGCGGCTTCTACCTACCGGTAGGTAAAGATAGCCCCGATCCCGCGGTTGTCAAGGGGGCCCGACTCCCAGCTGGACCCGGAGCGACCCCGGCCCCCTCGCGGTCCCGGGAGCTGCTCCGGTCGGGCGGCCTGGGCATCGGCTTCGCTCCGCTGCTGCCGGAGGAGCGGCTGGGGCCGCCGGCACCGACCCGGCGGCGCCGATCGGGGACCTCACCCCCTGCCTCGGGAGGGGTAACCCGGATGTCTCACCGGGGTGCGTCGCGAGGGCGCCGAGATGCCTGTCAGGGTGGTGATTCGTAGGGAGGCGACGCCGAGGCGTACTCGAGAGTACGTCGCAGGTAGGGACCCACTCGCCAGCCACCCGAGCTGGCGAGTGGGCGACGCCGACTGAGAAGCGCCGCCGTGGCGGGCAGATCGGCGTCCGCAGTAGCAGCTCGGTGAGATACCCGGGGTAAGATGGTCGCGGCGAAAGGAGTGGCGCCATGCCCAGGCTGCTCGCGGTCCTCGTGGTTTCCTGCGTCCTTCTGGTCCCCCTCGACGCCGCCGCGGCGCTGGTCGGCAAGTGGACCTTCGAGCCGCCCAGCCCCCTGGCCGACGCGACCGGGAACTTCCCCGACCTGGTCCTGCAGGGGAGCGCGTCCATCTCGGGCGGCAGGCTGCACGTGGCCGGGACCGGCACGACCGCGACCGGTTGGGCTGCCACGGACTCGCTGAGCGGGTCCTACGTCGGGCCGCCGATCACGAATCAGACCCTCGTCTCCTGGCTCGTGCTCGACGGCCTCTGCGACACGGCCTGCGCCGGCTCGGCGCTGACCCTCGACAGCGTGGCCGTCGACCAATTTCACGGCATCGTCTTCGGGGAGCTGGAGCCGGACCGCTGGTTCGCCGGCAGCGAAGGTGGGTTCAGGAGCCAGCCATTCGCCCCGGGCTTCCAGGAGACGACCACGGGCGCCCTCGTCCAGGTGGCCCTCACGTACTCGTGGTGGGAGGATGGGATCGAGCCCGGCCAGTACTGGGTCGAGATCGTCGGCTACCGGAACGGGCAGGAGATCGGGCGGTACCAGCTACTAGCGGGTTTCCCCGTCACCTGGTGGCCCAACGACACCGAGGTCTTCTTCGGAGTCCGGCACGGCGTCCCCGCGTGGGGTTACTACCCGGGGGCGCTGAACGCAACCATCGAGGAGGCCCGCATCTACGACGAGGTGCTCACGGCCGAGCAGCTCAGGGGCCTGCGGAGCTCGTCGCGCCTCGACCTGGAGCCGGCCCAGTGGCGGCAGATCGGGCTGCCCCTCGTCCCGGGCGCGGGGGCCGACACGGTCGCCGACCTGTTCGCGGACGACCTGACCGGCGTCTACGGCACCGACTGGCGGGTCTACGACTGGGACGAGTCCAGCCAGCAGTACGCCGGCAACGACTACCTGCCCGACTCGACCTCGCTTGAGCAGGGCGAGGGCTACTGGGTGAAGCACCTGGCCGCCGAGCCGGCCCCCTTCCTCGCCATGGACGGGGCGATGCGGGTCGACTCGTTCTTCGACGTGTTCCTGGAGGTCCCGGCGGGCGGCGGCTGGAACATGGTCGGCCACCCGTTCGCCCACACGGTCGACTGGGCCGACGTCGTGGTCTACTACGACGGCGCCGAGCACACCCTGGCCGAGGCCGAGGCGGCGGGCAAGATGTCGCGCGTGATGTTCAAGTGGAACGGCGCCGCCTACTCGGCCTACAACGGCCTGACGCCGGGCGCCATGGGCACCCTGGCGCCCTGGGACGGGTTCTGGGTCGAGGCCCTGGCGGCCGGCGTCAGGCTGCGCGTCTACCCGACGCCGTCCGGCGGCGACCGCTCGGCGGAGCAGCCGCCCCGGGGCTGGTTCGTGCGGCTGGTGGCCTCCTCCGGGGCCTTCGTCGACGACGGCAACGTCCTCGGCATGGTCGAGGGGGCGCGGGCCGGCCTGGACGAGAACGACCTGCCGGAGATGGCGCCCTTCGCCGACGACTACCTGACGGTCGTGTTCCCCCACCCGGAGTGGCGGTCCGGGGCGGGCGACTACACCACCGACTTCCGGGCGCTCACCGTTCGGCCGGGGCAGCGGGAGCTGCGCTGGCCGTTCGAGGTCCGCTCGGGGGTGGAGCGGACGGTGACCCTGCGCTGGCAGGGGCCGGCCAGGGTCCTGGCGCGCTCCGAGGTGCTCGACCCGCTGTCCGGGGCTCGCCACCGGGTGAGCGATCACCCGGACGGGATCACCTTCGACCTCAAGGAGCCGCGGCAGCTGGTGTGGGTGGTGCGCGGTGCCGGCCTCGCGGCCGGCGCGGCAGGGGAGTGAGCCATGGCGGAAGCGACCCGACCCGACGTCGAGCGCGACGAGGCCGAGCGGCACGGCTCGCGCGAGCGCTACCAGCCCCCGGCCCTGGCCCCGGCCGGCCGCCTCGAGCCGCGCCTGCAGGGATCCCCGCCCGAGCCCCCGCCCTGGCCGTGACCGGCGGTGGGGGCGG
>CAYTJW010000014.1:0-25015 GCA_964438135.1 uncultured Thermoanaerobaculia bacterium | reverse complement strand
CGCGCGCCCCGCCCAGCTCGCGCACCGGCGCGACCAGACCGAGCACGGCGCCGCGCGGGTCGCGCACGACCGCGAAGCGACCCTCGCCGGGCACCTCGGTCGAGGGGCGCAGGACGGCGCCGCCCGCCTGCCGGACCGCCGCCACCGCGGCCTCGACGTCGGCCACCGCCACCCCCACCAGCCAGGTCGACTCGGTGGCGTTGGGCAGGGAGTCGCTGATCTGGTGGATGGCGCCGATCTCGCGCTCTCCCAGCCACACCCGCTTCGCCCCCGGGCCGCGCTCCACCACCCGCCAGCCGAGCAGGGCGGAGTAGAACGTCGCCGCGGCCTCTGCGTCCTCGCTGACCAGGTCGACCCACAGCACCTGCCCGGGCTCGGCGGCCACGACCGGTGCGGCGAGCCCCGCCGCAGCCGCCAGCGCGGCCAGGATCACCCCGACCGCCAGTCGTCTCGCCACGCCTGTCGCCATGACCTGGAACCTCCGTCCGTTCGGGCGCCGAGCGCAGGGTAGCACGGCCGGCCGCCGAGCCCGCGCAACGGCGCTCCCGACCGCCCTCCGACCCTCTCGGGTCGGTGGTATACTCCGGCGGCATCCGCACTTGGCTGATGCGGAGGTGGTCCATGTCCGGTCGTCGTGGCCGCTCCCTGGCGGTGACCCTGGTCGGTGCTGCGGCGCTGCTCGCGCAGTCGTCGGCGGTCGCCGCGGACGAGGCCTGCTGCTTCACCAACCCCCGCTACGCAGGCCCCTGCGCGGTGACCCCGGGGACCGGCGAGACCTGCGCCAGCGTCCTCGCCTACCTCAACGGCCTGGCCGGCGGCGGCAGGGCCTACTGCGCCTCGACCGACGTCCGCGGCGGCTGGAAGCAGGTCCCCTGCGCCCCCGGCGGCGGCGCCGTGGTCGACTCGCTCGACACGCTCCGGGCGCGGCCGGCCGAGATGTACTCCGCGCCGGGCTGGGGCGAGCAGCTCTCCTCGGGGGCCTTCCCCTCCCCCGAGCCGGTGGTGGTGGCGCCCGCGTCGGTCATCAAGGTGAGCATGGACGAGCCGGTCGACCTGGCGCGGACGCCGCCCGGCACCTCGTTCGCGGCCCACCTCGAGGCCGACCTGGTCGTGTCCGGCGAGGTGGCCGCCGCGAGCGGCAGCGCGGTCTACGGCCGGGTCGTCCAGGCCCAGGGGCAGGCGCAGCCGGTGCTCGAGCTGACCGACATCACCGTCGACGGCCGCCTGGTGCCGGTGGTGGCGGACGCGACCACCCGGGCGGCGGTCGCCCTGCCGGTGGCGAGCGGCGCCCACCTCCTGGGCAAGGGCGAGGTGGTGGCGGCCGACCCCGTCGTCGCCCTGCTCCAGACCGGCGACGTCGCCGGCGCCATGGAGCTGACACGGGCCACCATCCGCGCCCGGCGGCAGGAGATCGTCGCCGCCAGCATGAGCTTGAGCGCCGACGAGGCGAACGCGTTCTGGCCCCTGTACCTGCAGTACCGGGCCGCGCAGGACGCGCTCGCGGCGCGGGACGCGAAGCTCATCCTCGACTACTCGGAGACCTGGGAGAGCCTGACCGACGAGAAGGCCCGCGCCCTGCTCGACGAGGCGGTCGCGGTCGAGGGCGAGCGCGCCAAGCTCCGGCAGCAGTACGTCAAGCGCTTCGCCAAGGTGCTGCCCGGGGTCAAGCTGGCGCGCTTCTTCCAGGTCGAGAGCAAGCTCGACACCGTGATCCGCATGGAGCTCGCCGCCGGCATCCCGCTCGCGCGCTGACGGGTCCGGGAGGTCGCCGTGAGACAGGTCTGGCGGCGGGGCGTCGTGGTCGCGCTGGCGGGGTCGTGCTGCTGGCCGGCCGCAGCCACCGAGGTGGGCGACGTGTTCAAGCGGGTCGACCCGGCGGTGGTCGAGGTGTTCGCCACCTCGAGCGGGCCCAACCCCACCCGGTCCGTCGGGTCGGGCTTCCTGGTCTCCGCCGACGGGCTCGTCGTCACCGCCGCGCACGTGGTCCAGACCGCCGACACGGTCGAGGTCCGCTTCCTGTCCGGGGCCACCTCCCCCGCCGCCCCCCTCGCCTCGGACCCGCAGGCCGACGTCGCCCTGCTCCGGGTCGAGCGCGTGCCGGCCGGCACGCCGGTGCTCGCCCTCGGCGACTCCGACTCGGTCGAGGTCGGCGACCAGGTGCTGGTGATCGGCGCGCCGATGGGCATGTCGCACACCCTGAGCGTCGGCCACGTCAGCGCCCGCCGCGCCTCCCGCACCCTGCACGGCGCCCTGGAGCCGGTCGACCTGCTGCAGACCGACGCCGCCATCACCCGCGGCAGCTCGGGCGGGCCAATGGTCGACATGAACGGCGACGTGGTGGGGGTCGTCAGCCACATCGTCAGCGTCTCCGGCGGCTCGGAGGGCCTCGGCTTCGTCGTCTCCTCCAACCTCGCCCGGCGGTCGCTGCTCGAGGAGCCGACCGCCTGGAGCGGGATGAGCGGCTACCTGGTCGAGGGTGAGCTGGCGCGGGCCCTCAATCTGCCCCAGGCCGCCGGCATCCTCGTCCAGAGCGTGGCCGCCGGCTCACCGGCCGCAGGGCTCGGCCTCGAGGCCGGCTCGCTGCCGGCCCGCATCGGCCAGGACGACCTGCTGCTGGGCGGCGACGTCATCCTGTCGGTGATGGGCGTGCCGGTCGGCCAGCCGGACAGCCTCGCGCGCGCCCGCTCCGCCCTCGCAGCCTCCGGCCGCGAGGGCCGGCTCACGGTCGAGGTCCTCCGCACCGGCGCGGTGGTCCGCCTGGAGGGACCGCTCGGCCAGCCGGGTGCAGCGCCGTGAGGGGACGACGTCCAGCCGGCGCCGGGACGAGCCGCCCCGGGGACGGGACGGCCGCTCCTCCCCGAGCCCCGCGCCGGCAGCGGGCCGGCTCGCGGCGACGGACCGACGAGAGGGGGGACCATCCATGCGCCTGACGCTCTCGCTCGTGCTCTGGCTCATCCTCGCCGCGTTCTCCGCACCCTCGGCCCAGGACACCGCGCCGGACGTGGAGGAGGGGCCGCAGGGGTGCCCGGTCGTGCTCGACGGCCACGTGCTGTTCGAGGTCGTGCGCCCGGCCGGGAGCCGCTTCTCGGCCGACGAGCGGGCCGCGGCCATCTCCGCCCGACTGGTCGCGGTCGCTCGGGACCGGAGCCTGGCCGTGCCGGACGTGCGCGCGGTCGCCGAGGAGAACGGCCTCAGCCTGTTCGCGGGCAGCCGGCTCATCCTGCTCGTGCGGCCCGAGGACGCGGCCCACCACGGCGTCACCCTGGAGCGGTACGCCGAGCTCCTGCCGCCGATCCTGGAACGAGCGATCGCCGACTACCGCGCGGCACGCACCGCCCCGCGCCTGCTGCTCGCCTGCGGCGAGGCGGGGCTGGTGCTCCTCGTCACGGCGCTCGCGCTCCTGCTCTACTCCCGCCTCTACCGGCGCCTCCGCACCTTCATCCTGACCGGCACCGGCCGGCAGCTGGCGCAGGTCGAGGAGGCCCTCTCGACCTCGGTCGGCCTCGACCGGGTGCGGGCCGCCCTGGCCGTCGCCCTCTCCACCACCAACGCCCTGGTCTGGCTGGCGGTGCTCGCGGCCGCGACCAACCTCGGCCTGTCCTTCTTCCCGCAGAGCCGCGGGTTCTCCTCGCAGATGTTGGGCCTGGTGGCGGCGCCCCTGACCCAGACCGGCCGCGCCCTCATCGCCAGCATCCCGTCGCTGATCTTCGTGGCGGTGGTGATCACGGTGACGAGGGTGCTGCTGCACCTGAACGAGGGTGTCTTCGGCCAGATCGAGCGCGGCAAGGTGGCGATCGCCGGCTTCTACCCCGAGTGGGCACGCCCGACCCGGCGCATCGTCTCGATCCTGCTCATCGTCGGCGGCGCGGTGGTGGCGTTCCCCTACATCCCCGGCTCGGACACCGCCGCGTTCAAGAGCATCTCCATCCTCCTCGGGGTGGTCGTCTCGCTCGGCTCCACCAGCGTCGTCTCCAACTTCCTCAACGGCCTCCTCCTCACCTACATGCGGGCCTTCCGCGTCGGCGACGTGGTCCGGATCGGCGACACGCTGGGCACGGTTCTCGAGAGCGGCACCATGGTCACCCGCCTCCGCACCCTGCACGAGACCGAGATCGAGCTGCCGAACGTGGTCGTCATGAACGGCCAGGTGACGAACTACTCGCGCACCGGCACCCACCTGGTGTCGACCGCGGTGACGATCGGCTACGGCACGCCGTGGCGCCAGGTCCAGGCGATGCTCGAGCTGGCGGCGGCCCAGACTGACGGGATCCGGCGCGACCCGGCGCCGTTCGTCCTCCAGTCCGGCCTCGAGGACTTCTACATCCGCTACGAGCTGTGGGTGGCGCTCGACGACCCGTGGCAGCTGCCGCGGGTGATGGCGGCGCTGCACGCCAACATCCAGGACCAGTTCAACCAGCACGGCGTGCAGATCATGTCGCCCCACTACATGGCCGACCCGCCCCGGCCGGCGGTGGTGCCGAGAGACCAGTGGCACCTGCCGCCGGCGCGGTGACCGCGCCGCCGGGCGCCGACGGGGGATCCCTGTCGGATCGGGAGCCCGCCTCGTCCGCTCCCCGCCGTGCCCGAGTCGACCGGCTCGCCTTCGCTCGCTCTCGCGGGCCTCGGGAGGTCGGGCGCGGGCCCGAAGAACTACGCGTCGACCGGCCGGCGGCGGCGCTCTAGAATCGCCGCAGGAGCGGGGAGGCTCGCATGGCACCACCGTCCGAGGCACGCCGCGGGTCGACGGCCCACGAGGTCCGGGCGCTGGTCGCGCCGCTCGGGCGCGACCTCGCCGCGCTGTGGAAGCCGCTGGCCGCGGCCGACCTGGTCTGCCAGGCGCTCGCCCTCGTCGTCCTGGCGCCGCTCACCACCGGCCTGCTCCACCTGGCCATGGCCCGGGCGGGCCGCGACGTCGTCGCCGACGCCGACCTGCCGCTGTTCTTCGTCGAGACCCGGGCCGGCCTGGTCGCCCTGGTCCTGATCTGCACCCTGACCCTGGCGGTCGGCGCCTTCCGCCAGGCCTGCCTGATGACCCTGGCGATCACGGCCCGGCGCGGCGCCCCGGTCCGCCTCCGCGACGCCATGGGCCACGCCGCGGCGCACCTGTGGCCGATCCTGCGCCTGACCTTCCTGATCGTGGTCCGGCTGCTCGGCCTGGCGGTGCCCTTCCTGGCCGGCATCGGCCTGACCTACTGGGGCCTGCTGCGCGAGCACGACGTCAACTACTTCCTGCGCGAGAAGCCGCCCTCGTTCCTGCTCGCCGTCGCCATCGTCGGCGCCCTCGTCGCCGCCGCCGCGATCGTGCTGCTCCGGCGCATCACCGCCTGGCTCGTCTCCCTGCCGGCCCTGCTGTTCGAGCGCGCCCTCCCGTTCCGGGCGCTCGCCGCCAGCCACGGCCGGATGAAGGGCCATCGCACCGCCGCGGCGTGGGCGCTGCTGCTCTGGGGCGGGGTCGGTTGGGCGCTGCACGCGGCGGCCTGGGGGGCCTTCAACGCCCTCGGCCGGGCGGTCGCCCCCGCGTTCGGCGGCTCCGTGACCCTGCTGCTGCTCTTCGTCTCGGCGCTGGCGCTGGTCGGGTTCGCCGTGCTGGCTGCGCTGGGCATCCTGACCCGCTCGGCGCTGGCGCTGCTGATCGTAGAGCTGTACGACACGACCGGCGCGCCGCGCGAGCTCGACTTGCCGGCGCGCGGCTCGGGCTCAGACCTGCTCGCCGTCGGCCGCCTGCGCCTGTCCTGGCGCGCGGTGGCCGGGGTCCTCGCCGCCTGCCTGGCGCTCGCCCTGCTCGTCGCCCACCTCCAGCTCCGCAGCGCCTGGGTCCAGCGCCCGGTGCTGGTGATCGCCCACCGGGGCGCGGCCGGCGTGGCGCCGGAGAACACCCTGGCGGCGTTCCGCCGCGCCATCGAGGAGGGCGCCGACGTCGTCGAGCTGGACGTGCAGGAGTCGCTGGACGGGGTGGTGGTGGTGGTGCACGACAGCGACCTCATGAAGGTCGCCGGCGTGCCGACCAAGATCTGGGAGACCGCGGCCGCGGCCCTGCGACAGGTCGACGTCGGCAGCCACTTCGCGCCCGAGTTCCGCGCGGAGCGGGTGCCGACCCTGGCCGAGGCCCTCGAGCTCTGCCGGGGCCGGGCGCGGGTCGACATCGAGCTCAAGTCCTACGGCCACGCCGAGCGGCTGGAGGAGCGGGTGGTCGAGGTCGTCGAGGCGGCGGGCATCGCGGGCGAGGTCCTCACCATGTCGATGGACCACGACATGGTGCGGACGATGGAGCGGCTGCGGCCGCAGTGGCCGAACGGGGTCCTCACGGCCGTGGCGGCGGGCGACCTGGTCGACGAGGCCCCGGGCGACTTCCTGGCCGTCAGCTCCGGCATGGCGACCCGCGCCCTGGTCCGCCACGCCCACCGCCGCGGCAAGCCGGTCTACGTCTGGACGGTCAACGACCCGGCGCAGATGCTGGCGGCGATCGCCAACGGCGTCGACGGCCTCATCACCGACGAGCCGGCCCTGGCGCGCGAGGTCGTCGACCGCCACGCCGCCATGGAGCGGTCCGAGCGCCTGCTCGTCGCCCGGATGATCCGCTTCGGCGCGCGGGACGACCTCGTCCCCACCGAGGACGAGCTGCGGCCGTGAGGCGCGGCCGCGCGCGGCATCGGGACGCCGCCGCGGCCCCCACCCGCGGGGATCTCCACGGCGCCCTGTCGGGACCTCGCGCCCTCAGTCCACGAGCCCCAGCGCGGCGTGGCGGGCGGCGCCGAGGAGGGCGGTCTTCTGGTTCATGATCACTCGCACCGGGGTGTCGCGAACCATCGGGCTCAGCCGTCCCTTGGCCGCGAACGCCGCCATGAAGGTGGGCTCCTGCAGCCGGGCGAGGATCCTCGGCGGGATGCCGCCGCCGAGGTAGACGCCGCCGGTGGCCATGAGCTTCAGGGCCATGTTCCCGGCCTCGGCGCCGTACACCGACACGAACAGGTCGAGCGCCCGGCCGCACAGCGGGCTGGTCCCGGCCAGGGCGGCCCGGGAAATGACCGCAGCGCGGTCCCCCCCGTCGGCGAGCTGCGCGGCGAGCCAGGGCGGCTCGTCCCCTTTCCCCGTGTCGCGCAGGAACTCGTAGACGTTCACCAGCCCCGGGCCGGAGACGATCCGCTCGTAGCTCACCCGCCCGAACCGCGCCGCCAGGTGCTCGAGCAGCTCGATCTCGAGCCGGTTGCGGGGGGCGAAGTCCGCGTGCCCCCCCTCCGACGGGAACGGCCGGTACCCCGCCCCGTCCCAGAACAGGCCCGCCTCGCCGAGGCCGGTGCCGGCCGACACCAGCGCCCGGTTGCCCCGCGCCCGCCGTGCGCCCCGGTTGAGCGTCACGAGGTCGCGGCTCGACAGCAGGGGCAGCCCGTGGGCGTTCGCCACCAGGTCGTTGACCAGGCCGACGCGCTCGAGGCCCAGCTGCCTCGCCACCGCGCGCGCGTCGACCACCCAGGGCAGGTTGGTGGCCGCGCAGCGCCCGCCGCGCACCGGCCCGGCGATGCCGAACGTGGCGGCGGTGACCTCTGCCGGGTGCCGGCGGAGGAGCTCCGCGAGGGTCGCCTCGAGGCACGGCCAGTCGCGGCTCTGGAAGCTCTCCTCCGCGCGCAGCCGCAGCCTCCCGCTCTGCCCGATCTCGACCAGGGCCAGCCGGGTGTTGGTGCCGCCGATGTCGCCGGCGAGGATCATGGGCGCCTCAGGCGATCCGCCCGCCACTCTGGCAGCGGGCGCACGCGGATGATACCGCACCAGTCGGGCTCGGTGGGCGCCGGCCGCAGGAGGGGCCACCCCGCGGCGCCGCCGACCGCCTCAGGGCGCCTCGCCGCGGTGGTGCTCCATCTCCATCGCCACCAGCCGCGAGATGAGGATCGCCGGGTAGAGCTGGCCGATGAAGGCCTCGAGCGAGGCGAGCGAGCGGGCCGAGGGGTCGAGCGGCGTGACGTCGCCGTAGCCCAGCGTCGCCAGGGTGACCATGCTGAGGTAGAGGAACCCGGACCAGTCGCGCGCGGGCGGCGCGTGGCCCGCCGAAGCGGTGAAGGCCCCCGGGCTGAGGCGGTCGACCAGGGCGAAGGCCTGGGCGAAGAGCACGCCGCACAGCAGGTAGGCCGCCACCGCGCCGCTGATGCGGTGCGCCGTGACCTTGCCCCCGCGCACGCTGCGGGCGAGCACCACCACCATCATCCCGGCCACCAGCAGGCAGTCGAGGACCGAGCCGGCGATGCGCAGACCGGGCGAGGCGAGCGAGCGGGACAGCCAGGCGACGGTGATGTCGGCGGCGATCACCGCCAGCCCTGCCACGAGCACGCGCCGGCGGGGCGAGATCACGGCCAGGCCGGACACGAGCAGGACCGAGAACGCGACCTGGCTGATCGCCTCCACGCGGGCCGCGAAGCCGACCGGGCCGACCACGAAGACGGTCAGGACGAGGACCGCCAGGACCACCGACAGGCTGCGCTCCTCGCGCCAGAAACCGGCCACCCTCTCGAGCAGGGTCTTCACGAGCAACCTCCCCCACGACCGCGCCGGCCCTCGCGCCCGCCTCGGTCGGCGAAGCCCCCGGCGACCACCTCAGGGACCGCCGAGGACACCGATCGCCACCTGCACGGAGACGATCTTGAGGATCGTCATGGCCGGGTAGGTCGTGGCGTAGACGACGTCGACGCGGTCGCTCGGCAGCGCCTGGTTCGAGAAGGCGAGGATGGCCGGGTTGCCGGTCACCCCCGACACCACCCCGAACAGGTCGTCGGTCGACATCCGGAGCGCGAGGTGTCCGAGCGCCATCACGCTCACCACCGCCGCGAGCGCGATCGCGACGCCGATGCCGAGCAGCGACAGCCCGGTCTCAGCCACGGTCTGGACGAACGGCGCGCCCGCGCCCATGCCGACCGCGGCCAGGAACAGCGTCAGCCCGAGGTTGCGCAAGGTCAGGTTGCGGCCAGCGGCATGTGCCAGGACAGCGGGCCGGTCCGTCCCACGCGACCGAGGGCGAGCGCCACCGCGAGCGAGCCCAGCACCCCGGTCGCCGCCAGCCCCGCCTTCACGGTGGCGACCATGGCGCCGTGGATCGTGTCGATGAAGGCGTAGATCTCCGCCTCGGTCTTGCCGGACACCGCCACCTCGTTGGCGAGGACGACCTGCGCGACCGAGAGACCGTTGCCCTCCGCGTGCCGCCGCAGCTCCTTCATGGTCGCGTAGGGGTACTTCGGCTGCCCCTTCCTGGGCGGGGTGTAGCCCTTCCACTCGATGAAGCCGCCGCCGACCGAGTAGTACTCGAGCTCGCAGAGCACCTCGGTGCCCGCCATCAGCTTGCAGGTCATCGTGTTCGGGTGCGGGAACTGGCCGTCGACCGCGTCGTAGACCACGTCGGCCAGCGACAGGTCGAGGGTCGTGCCGCCGAGAGTGACCGGGTAGGACCGGGTCGGGTCGGCGGCCATGCCGTCGAGGAACAGCGGGTCGACCGTGGCCGGCTCCTTGCCCAGCAGGCCGGCGAGGGTGGCGCGTTCGGTGCCGTGGCCCTTGCCGGTGGCGCTGAGGCTGCCGAAGAGGTGGACCCTGAGCCCGGTCGCCCTCGCCAGCTGCTCGGCGGGGAGCTTCGTGCAGCGCCGATAGAAGTCGTAGGTGATCCGCATCGGGCCGATGGTGTGCGAGCTCGACGGTCCGGGGCCGACCTTGTAGAACTCCTCGAGCACGGTCATCACCGGGCCCTCGGACCGCGCCACCACGTCGAGGTCTGGGGAGACCCTCGTCCCCTGCGGCGGTGGGGTCGCTCCGCCGGCGGCGGCCATCGCCGCCCTCGCCTCGGGCTGGAGCTCGCTGCCGGTGATCGCCACCGCCGCGCCGACCACCGCGCTGCGCATCAGGAAGCTGCGACGGTCGACTCCCGCCGGGACATCCACCTCCGTGCCGTCAGCCTCGAGCCAGGCCGTCTCGCCTCCGAGTCGTTCCATCTCGCACCTCCCGTGGTTCGCAGTGTCGGTCGTCGGTGCGCCGCCCAACGGCGGCCGGTCCCGCGCCGTCCGCACGCCCGTTCCACCCACCCTAGGAAGTCGCCTCCCCCTCCGCCACCCGCAAAACTACGGTTGAGCCCGGCGGCTGGCGGGCGGTGGAGCGAGCCGCCCGGTCGCCTCCAGTCCAGTCGCCATCGCCCGGGAACGGGAGACCAGCCCCGAGCCATGACGCGCCCTGAGTCGCCGTCAAGGAACAAGGGCTACATTCGGACGCCCGCTGCATCCCGTCCCGCTGCGCTGCGGGGACCCCGCCGGACCTGCGACGTGCCAGTGACACGCCTCGACCCGGCTGCACCCCGCGCCTTGCGCGCCGGGGGCATCGGCGTCCTCGGTGTGACACCCTTGTCCCTGAACGGCCTCTAAGGCGTTGCCGCCCCCGCCGCCGGACTCTCGGCGGCCTCTGGCTGCCAGCCGCCGCCGAGCGCGCGGTAGAGGTCGACGAGGGCGACCAGCTGCGCGCCGCGGGTCTGGGCGAGGAGGCGTTCCTGCAGGAACAGCGACTGGTCGGCGATCAGGATCTCCAGGTAGCTCGAGAGGCCGGCCTCGTAGCGGTCGCGGGAGAGCAGAGCTGCGTCCTGGAGGGCCGCCACCCCCTTTTCCTGCTCGACCCGGGCCGCCGCCAGCGTGGCGATCGTCACCAGGGCGTCGGCCGACTCCCGGTAGGCGTTGAGGGCGGCCTTCTGGTACTGCGCCAGCGCCTGCTCGAACCGCGCCTGGGTCGCGGCGTAGTTCTGGCGGATCCGCCCGCCCTGGAAGATCGGCTGGAAGATGCCGCCGGCGAGCGACCAGACGGTGGCGTCGGCGTCGAACAGGTCGTCGAGGTCGTGGCTGGCGCCGCCGAGCAGGCCGCTCAGGCTGATGGTCGGGAAGAACAGCGCCCGGGCGACGCCGACGTCGGCGTTGGCCGCGACCAGCAGCTGCTCCGCCTCGAGCACGTCCGGCCGCCGCTCGAGCAGGGACGCCGGCAGCCCGGCCGGCACCGCGGGGGCGTAGGCCTTCTGGTCGACCAGCGCCGCGCCGCGCTCGACCGGTCCCGGCAAGCGGCCGAGGAGCAGGCAGAGGGCGTTCTCGGTCACCGCCACCTGCCGCTCGAGCTCGGGGATCGTGGCGGCGGTGATCGCCCGATTGGCCGTGGCCTGGTCCACCTCGAGCCGGTTCGACACGCCGCCGTCGAGACGGTCGGTGTAGAAGGCGACGGTCTGATCGTTGAGGGCCAGCGTGCGCCGCGCGATCGCGAGCTCGTGGTCGAGCTCGAGCAGCTGGAAGTAGCCGGCGGCGACGTCCGCGACCAGGGTGACGAGGACGCCGCGGCGCCCCTGCTCGGTGGCGAGGACCTGGGCCAGGGCCGCCTCGCGCTCGCGGCGGATGCGCCCGAACAGGTCGACCTCCCACGACAGCTGGAAGGCGGCCTGGTGGTTCTGGAAGGTCGTGTCGCGGAGGGCCTGCGGCGGGTCGGTGAGGTGGGACCCCTCCTCGGCCGTGTACTGGCCGCCGAACGAGACCTCGGGCAGGAGGTAGGAGCTGGCGACCCCGGCACGGGCCCGCGCCTCCTCGACCCGCCAGGCGGCGGTGCGGAGGTCGAGGTTCGAGAGGGTCGCCTCGCGGATCAACCCCGCGAGGGCCGGGTCCCCGAACAGCTCCCACCAGGGCGTGTCGGCGATGCACTCGGCCTCGGCCGGGCCCGCGGCGAAGCGGTGCTGGGGCGGGGTCGGCACCTGCGGCCGGCTGTAGACCGGGCCGAGGGTGCAGCCGCCGAGGACGAGGGCGGCGAGGGCCAGCGCAACCACGGGGACGCGACCGGAACGTGCGCCTCGAGCCATGTCAGTGTCCTCCCTCGCCGTGGGTGCCCGCGGGCGCCGGGTCGGCGTCGGTCGGTGCCGCGCGCTTGCCCCGGCCGGTCACCTTCTCGACCGCGACGTACAGCACCGGGATCAGGCAGACGCCGAGGATGGTGGCGATGAGCATGCCCGAGAACACGGCCATGCCCATCACCTTGCGCCCCTCGGCGCCGGCGCCGGCGGCCCGCACCAGGGGGGTCACGCCGAGGATGAAGGCGAAGGCGGTCATCAGGATCGGCCGGAAGCGCAGCCTGGCCGACTCGAGCACCGCGGTGACCGCGTCCTTGCCCTGCTCGCGCAGCATCTTGGCGAACTCGACGATGAGGATGGCGTTCTTGGCGGCGAGGCCGATCAAGAGGATGAGGCCGATCTGGGCGAAGACGTTGTTGACGTAGCTCAAGGAGAAGTGGCGCGCGAGCCAGAGCCCGAAGTAGGCGCCGAAGGCCGCGAAGGGGGTGCCGAGGAGGACCGAGAACGGCAGGCCCCAGCTCTCGTACTGCGCGGCCAGGACCAGGAACACGAGCAGCAGGGCGAGGACGAAGGTGGTCGTCACGCCGGGCGCCTTCTTCTCCTGGTACGACATGTCCGCCCAGTCGTAACCCATCTCCGGCGGCAGCACCTCCTTCGCCACCTCCTCGAGGGCGGCGAGCGCCTGGGCCGAGCTGTAGCCCTCCGCCGGCACCCCGGTGACCTCGGCCGCGCGGTAGAGGTTGAAGCGGTTGGTGAACTCGGGGCCGTTCGTCGGCTGGGTGGTGACCAGGGTGTCGAGCGGCACCATCTCCCCCCGGGCGTTGCGGACGAAGAACAGGCCGAGCTGCTTCGGGTCGCGCCGGTACTCGGGCTCGGCCTGGACGAAGACCTTGTAGACCCGGCCGAAGCGGTTGAAGTCGTTGACGTAGGAGCTGCCGAGCAGGGCGCCCAGGGTGGTGTTGACGTCCGCGATCGGCACGCCGACCTTGAGCACCTTGCTGCGGTCGATGTCGGCGAAGACCTGCGGCACGGTCGCCCGGTAGAGGGTCGAGATGCGGCCGATCTCCGGCCGCTGGCGCGCCGCGTCGATGAACCGCTGCGCCTGCTCGGCCAGGTACTGGGGCGACTGCCCGACGCGGTCCTGCAGCTGCATGGTGAAGCCGGCGCCGGTGCCGAGACCGGGGATGGCCGGCGGGCCGAACGCGACCACCGCCGCCTCCGGGATCGCTTGCGCGAAGGCGCGGTTGAGCGCCGCGATCACGCCGCTGGCGTGATCCCCGGGCTCCGTGCGCTCCTCCCAGGGCTTCAGCTGGACGAAGAAGAAGCCCATGTTCGAGGAGTAGGCGCTGGTCAGGAGGCTGAAGCCGGTGATGGCGTTGTAGCCCTCGACCGCGCCGTTCTGGGCCAGGATGGCCTCGGCCTTCCTCATGACCGCGTCGGTCCGCTCGAGCGAGGCGGCGTCGGGCAGCATGGCGTTGACGAGCAGGTAGCCCTGGTCCTCCTCGGGCACGAAGCCGGACGGGATGCGCTTGACGATGCCGCCGGTCGCGACCATCAGGATGGCGACGAACGCCAGGCTGACGAACATCTTGCGGATCAGCAGCCCGGAGAAGCCGACGTAGGCGTCGGTGCCGCGGCCGAAGACCCGGTTGAACCAGTTGTAGAAGGGGGAGAGCAGGGTCTTCTTGCCGGTCGGCGCCTTGAGGAGCATGGCGGCCAGGGCGGGCGACAGGGTCAGGGCGTTGAAGGCCGACAGCAGCACCGAGATGGCGATGGTGATGGCGAACTGCTGGTAGAGGCGGCCGGTGATGCCGCCCATGAAGCCGACCGGCACGAACACCGCGGCGAGGATGACGGCGATGGCGACGACCGGTCCGGACACCTCCTCCATCGCCTTCAGCGTCGCCGCCTTGGGGTCGAGGCCGTGCTCGATGTGGTGCATCACCGCCTCGACCACGACGATGGCGTCGTCGACGACGATGCCGATCGCCAGCACCAGGCCGAGCAGGGACAGCACGTTGACCGAGAAGCCGAGGAGCGGGAAGAAGATGAAGGCGCCGACCAGGGACACCGGCACGGTCAGGAGCGGGATCAGGGTGGCGCGCCAGTTCTGGAGGAAGACGAAGACGACGACGATGACCAGGAGCACCGCCTCGAACAGGGTGTGGACGATCTCGTTGATCCCCTCCGTGACCGGCAGGGTGGTGTCGAGCGAGATCGTGTACTCCATGTCCGGCGGGAAGCGCGTCGACAGCTCCTCCATGGTCGCCTTGATCCGGTCCGCGACCTCGAGCGCGTTGGTGCCGGGGATCTGGAACACGGCGATGACCGCGGAGCCCTGCTGGTTGTGGCGACCGATCGCGTTGTAGAGCATGGTGCCGAGCTCGAGCCTGGCCACGTTCCGGAGCAGGACCTGCGAGCCGTCGGGGTTCGAGCGCACGACGATGGTGCCGAACTCCTCCTCGTCGAGCAGGCGCCCCTGCGTGCGGACGGTGTAGGTGTACTCGGTGCCGGGCACCGCCGGCGGGCCGCCGATCTGACCCGCGGGCGAGATCTGGTTCTGCTGGTTGATGGCGCTCGTGATGTCGGGCACGGTCAGGCCGAGCCTGGCGATGCGGTCCGGCCGGAGCCAGACTCGCATCGCGTAGTCGCTGCCGCCGAAGAGGTTGAGCTGCCCCACCCCGGGGATGCGGGCGATGTTGTCGTTGACGTTGATGGTCGTGTAGTTGGACAGGAAGTTGCTGTCGTAGGTGCCGTTCGGCGACTTGATCGAGATGACGAGGAGCGGGAAGGCGAGCGCCTTCTTGACCGCGACGCCATAGTTCTTGACCGACTGCGGCAGCTGCGGCGTCGCCTCCGAGACCCGGTTCTGGGTCAGCACGTTCGACATGTCGAGGTCCGAGCCGACGTCGAACGACACCTTGAGGGTCATGGTGCCGTCGTTGGCGTTCGTGGACTTCAGGTAGATGCCGTTCTCGACGCCGTTGATCTTCTGCTCGAGCGGGGTCGCCACGGACGCCTCGACGTCGGTGGCGCTGGCGCCGACGAAGGTGGTCGTGACCTGCACCATCGGCGGCACGATCTCGGGGTACTGCGCCACCGGCAGGCCCTTGAGCGCGACCAGGCCGAGCAGCACCATGACGATGGAGATGACCATCGCCACGATCGGGCGGTTGACGAAGAAGCGGGCCATCGCGCTACCTCGCCTCGCCGGCGGGCTCCGCGGTGCCGCCGCCGGCCGGGGCCGGCGGGACCGGCTTGGGGCTGACCTTGACGCCCGGCCGGGCGCGCTGCAGCCCCTCGACGATCACCCGCTCGCCGGGCTCGAGGCCCTTGTCGATGACCCACAGGCCGTCCACCCGCGGCCCGACCTCGACGGTGCGGAGCTCGACCGTGTCGCCGACCCCGACCACCGCTACCGTGTACAGGTGCTGCAGCTCGGAGACCGCGCGCTGGGGCACGAGCAGCGCGGCGGCCTTGATCTCGGTGACGAAGCGCACCCGGCCGTACTGCCCGGGCCGCAGCAGGCGGTCCGGGTTGGGGAAGGTGAACTGCAGCATCAGGGTGCCGGTGGTGGCGTCGACCGCCCGCTCCGCCGCCTCGATGCGGCCGCTCTCGGGGTGCGCCGTGCCGTCGGCGAGGATCAGCTCGACCGGGGTCTCGCGGCTCAGCTGCCCCTCCCCGCCGCGCATCTCCCTCGCGACGCGCAGGTACTCGGCCTCGCTGACCCCGGCCCGGAACAGGACCGGGTCGATCCTGGAGACCGTGGTCAACAGCGTGCTCTCGCCGCGGCCCACCAGGTTGCCGGTCTTGACCCTGGTGGTCCCGACCAGGCCGTCGACCGGCGAGGCGATGCGGGTGTAGCCGAGGTCGAGCATCGCCTTGTCGAGGGCCGCCTGGGCGGCGTCGACCTGGGCGCTGGCCGCGTCCTGCGCCGACAGGGCGTTGTCGAGCTCCTGGCGGCTGACCGCCTGCTTCTCGACCAGCGGCCGGTAGCGCGCCACGTCGTTGCCGGTCTTGTCGAGCCGGGCCCTGGCCGTGGCCAGGTTGGCCCTGGCCGCGGCCACGGCGGCCTCGAACGGCTTGGGGTCGATCTGGTAGAGCAGGTCCCCCTGGCGGACGAACGACCCCTCGACGAAGGCGACGGTGTCGAGGTAGCCCTCGACCCGGGCCCGGATCTCGACGTCCTGCGAGCCGAGCGCCTGGCCGACCAGCTCGGCGTACACCGGTACGTCCCGCTGGACCACGTCGGCGACGTAGACCTCGGGTGGGGGCGGCGCCGGCGGCGCCTTCTCCGCGCATCCACCTGCCACCAGGGCCGCGAGCCCGATCGCAACGAGCATCAGCTTCTTCACCGGCGTACCCCCCGTTTCGGTTCGTCTTCTCGAGCACGCATCATCGCACCTCGCACGGCCCCATCAGCCGCGGTCCGGCACCACCTTGTAGGGGTAGTCCGGCTCGACGTAGCCGCCCGCCTTCTGGCGGGCAGGCAGCCTCACCTTGTCGCGCGGCACCTCCTCGTACGGAATCGAGGCGAGGAGGTGGGTGATCAGGTTGACCCGCGCCCGCTTCTTGTCGTCCGAGTGCACCACGTACCAGGGCGCGAAGCCGGTGTCGGTGGCCGCGAACATGTCGTCGCGGGCGCGCGAGTAGTCGTACCAGCGCGAGTACGACTTGAGGTCCATGGGGGAGAGCTTCCAGACCTTGCGGCCGTCGTCGATGCGCGCCTTGAGGCGCCGCGTCTGCTCCTCCGGGCTGACCTCGAGCCAGTACTTGCGGAGCAGGATGCCGGAGTCGACCATCGCCCGCTCGACCATCGGCACCGCGCGGAGGAAGGACGTCACCTGCTCCTCGCTGCAGAAGCCCATCACCCGCTCGACGCCGGCGCGGTTGTACCAGCTGCGGTCGAAGATCACGACCTCGCCGGCCGCCGGCCAGTGGGGCACGTACCGCTGCAGGTACATCTGGCTCTTCTCGCGCTCGGTCGGGGCCGGCAGCGCCACCACCCGGAACACCCGCGGGCTGACCCGCTCGGTGATCGCCTTGATCGTCCCCCCCTTGCCGGCGCCGTCCCGACCCTCGAACACCACGCACACCTTGGCGCCGGTGTGGACGACCCACTGCTGCAGCGTGACCAGCTCGACGTGCAGCGAGCGCAGCTGCCGCTCGTACTCCCTGGTCGACATCGGCCGCCGCCGCTCGCCGCTCTCCCGCTGCCTGTCCTTGCCCTTCTTGCGCTTCGCGTCCTTCATGAGCCCTCCCTGGGCACGGTCGCTGCCGACCTGTCGATCGTCCCCCGGTTCCCGCTCTCGTGCCCGCGGCCGTGCCGGGCCAGCTTACCAGGGGTGCGGGTGCGGGATCGGCACCGGGTCGCTCAGTACTCCCCGAACATGCGCTGGATCTCCTCGACGTCGGAGGTCCTGGTCAGAGCCATGCGGAGCAGGACCCGCGCCTTCTGCGGGTTGAGCTCCATCGCCGCGACGAAGCCGAGCTGGTCGTCGTTGAGCTCGATGTTGCGACGGACGATGCCGCTGCCGACGCGGGTGCTGCGCACCACCACCACCCCCTTGGCGGCGGCTGCGGCCAGGGCGTCCACCATCGGCTTGGTCGCGTTGCCGTCGCCGACGCCGGCCAGCACGATCCCCTTGGCCCCGGCCGCGACCGCGGCTGCGACCATGGTCCCGTCGGCGTTCTCGTGGGCGTAGACGATGTCGACCCGCGGCAGGGCGGCGACGCCGTCGAGGGAGAACTCGCTCCTCGTGGTGTGGCGGGTGGTCGGCGCGCCGAAGTAGGTCGCCTTGCCGTAGTACGCCTCGCCGAGCTGGCCCCGGTTGGGCGACACGAAGGTCTGCAGGTCGGTGGTGTTGGTCTTCTGGATGTCGCGCGCCGCGAACAGGTCGTCGTTGGACACCACCAGCACCCCCAACCCCTTCGCCTTCGGGTCGGCGGCGACCGCGACCGCGTTGTACAGGTTCAACGGGCCGTCCGGGCTGGTGGAGGTGGCCGGCCGCATGGAGCCGACCAGGACCACCGGCTTGTCGCTCTTGACCACCAGGTCGAGGAAGTAGCCAGTCTCCTCCATGGTGTCCGTGCCGTGGGTGACGACGATGCCGTCGACGTCGGGCCGCGCCAGCAGCTCGTTGGCGCGACGCGCGAGCTTGAGCCAGACCTCGTCGTTCATGTCCTGGCTGCCGATCGAGGCGATCTGTTCGCCGGTGATGCGGGCGATCGTGTCCAGCCCGGGCGCGGCGGCGATCAGCGACTCGATCGACAGGCTCCCGGCCTTGTAGCCGGGGTCCCCCTCCTTGGGCTGGGCGCCGGCGATGGTGCCGCCGGTGGCGAGGACGACGATGTGGGGCAGGTTCTCGGCCGCGGCCATGGCCGCGCCGGCGAGGATCAGGACGGTGACCACGACGAGGGCGACACGTTGCGACATGAGAGCTCTCCTTTCAGTAGTGGCCTCCGCCCCGGGGGCACCGGGGTCGAGGCGCTCGTTGCGAGGCCGGCGGATCAGCGACAGACCAGCAGCAGCCATGGGGTCCCCACCAGCAGGTACACGGCCAGGCAGGAGAAGGTCGCGATCGCGCCGAAGCGGTACAGCTCCCCCTGCTCGAGGTAGCCGCTGCCGACGAACAGCAGGTTGGCGCTCGAGCCCTGCGGGGTGATCACGGAGAAGAAGTTGGAGGCGAAGAGCAGGGTGAAGGCGAGCGGCGCGACCGGCACGCCGGTCTTGACGCCGACGTCGACGAAGACCCCCACCAGCGCCAGGACCTGCGCGGTCTGGCTGACGAACAGGTAGTGCAGCAGCACGTATGCCACCGCCAGGGCGACGAAGGCGGCGAGCCACGGCAGCCCGGCCAGGGCGCCCGCCATGCGCTGGCCGAGGTAGCCCATGAAGCCGAGCTCGTTGAGCTGGCCGCTCAGGGTGTAGAGGACCGCGAACCAGATGAAGGTGGCGAGGACGTCCCCCTCCTTGGCGATGTCGGCGAGGGTCAGGACGCCGGTCGAGAGGAGGACGCCGAGGCCGAGGAAGGCGATGGCGGTCGAGTCGAGGCCGAAGGTCGAGGCGCCCGCCCACAGCGCCACCATGCCGAGGAAGGTCGCGGTCACCACCTTCTCCTGGCCGCTCAGGGGGCCCATGGCCGCGAGCGCCTGCCGCGCCGCCGCCGGCGCCTCGGGGGTCGACGTGACCTCCGGTCGCATCAGCCGGTACAGCAGCAGCGGCAGCAGGACGATGGCGAGCAGGGTGGGCACCGACGACGCGACCAGCCACGAGGTGAACGTGATCTCGACGCCGAAGCTGCGCGCGATCTCGGCCCCCAGGGGATTGGCGGCCATGGCGGTGAACCACAGCGCCGACGAGACCGACAGGCTGGCCATCCCGGCGAACATGAGGAAGGCGCCGGTGCGGCGGCGGGACGGGTCGCCCGGCCTGACCCCCCCCCGCCTCGGCGAGGGAGTAGGCCAGCGGGTAGAGCACCCCGGCCCGGGCGGTGTTGCTCGGGAAGGCCGGGGCGATGACGGCGTCGACCAGGAAGACGCTGTAGCCGAGCCCCAGGGTCGAACGCCCGAAGAGGCGCACCACCAGGTAGCCGAGGCGCTGGCCGAGCCCGCACTTCACCACCGCCCGCGCCACCAGGAAGGCGACCACGATCAGGAGGATGGTGCCGTTGGCGAAGCCCGCGTAGGCCTTGGCCGGGGTGAGGGTGCCGGTCAGCACCGCCGCTGCCACGGCGAGAACCGACGCGGTCAGGATGGGCAGGGCGTTGACCACGACCGAGGCGATCGCGGTCGCGAACAGGGCGAAGAGGCGCCAGGCGGGCAGGGTCAGACCCTCCGGCACCGGGCAGAGCCAGAGCCCGATCAGCAGCGCCAGGGTCGCGACCCGGGCGACGAGGGTGCGGCGGGACCCGGCCGCCGCGCTCATCGCGCCCCCGCCGCGGCCGCAGCACCCGGGGCGTCGCGGCGGTACCTGCCGGCCATGCGCACGCCCCGCGCCTCGATCGCCCCCTCCTCGGTCTCGACGACGTACTGCCACTCCATGGTGAAGTCGCCGATCACCCCGGCGTAGCGGCCGGTGCCGCCGGTGACGGTGCCGGTCAGGCGGTTACCGGCGGCCAGTCGATCCCCCCGCAGCTCGACGAAAACGCAGTCGCCGTTCGCATCGGTGAACACGCTGCGGCCGACCGACAGGTGCTCGCCGTCGTCGAAGCCGATCGCCTCACCCAGGAAGCCGCGGCTCAGGCCATCGCCGGCGGTCAGGACCACCGCCCCGCTGAGGTGGAGGATGGCGGCGGGGCGGCCCCCCCCGGTGGGCAGGGTCTGCCTCGTACCCCGGACCGACCAGCTCCCCTCGATCTCTGCCCACCCCCCGGCGGGGGGCGGGGCCTGAGCGAAGGCCTCGACGCACGGGAGGAGGAGGGCGCCGCACGCCGCCAGGGCGACGACGAGACGGCGCCTCTGCCCCCCCCGCGCCCGCAGCCGCGCCACACCGCTGGGCATGGGCTCCCCCTCTCTCAGGTCGGCCGGCCCTGGCCGGTCATCCGGGCCGGGTCGAGGACCTCGGCGACCTGCGCCTCGGTCAGGATCCCCTTCTCGCGGATCAGGTCCAGGATGCCGCGGCCGGTGCGCATCGCCTCGGCCGCCAGCTCGGTCGAGCGGTCGTAGCCGATGACCGGGTTGAGCGCGGTGACGGTGCCGATCGAGAAGTCGACGTAGTGGCGGCAGACCTCCGGGTTGGCGGTGATGCCGTCGACGCAGTTGGTGCGCAGGGTGTCGGCGGCGTTGATGAACATGGTCTGCGCCTCGAACACGCAGGCGGCGATGACCGGCTCGAAGACGTTGAGCTGGAGCTGGCCGGCCTCGGCGGCGAGGGACACGGTCAGGTCGCTGCCGATGACCCGGAAACAGACCATGTTGACGACCTCGGGGATGACCGGGTTGACCTTGCCCGGCATGATCGACGAGCCGGGCTGCTTCGCCGGCAGGTTGATCTCGCGCAGGCCGCAGCGCGGCCCGGACGAGAGCAGGCGGAGGTCGTTGCAGACCTTGGACAGCTTGATCGCCAGGCTCTTCATGCACGACGAGTAGAGGACGTAGACCTGGGTGTCCTGGGTCGCCTCGATCAGGTCCGCGGCGAGGTGGATCGGGAAGCCGGTGATCGCCGCCAGGTGGTCGGCGCACTTCTGGGCGTAACCGGCCGGGGCGTTGAGGCCGGTGCCGATCGCGGTGCCCCCCATGTTGATCTCGGACAGCGGCCGCTGCAGCACCTCGAGCGCCCTGACCTCGCCGGCCAGGGTCTCGGCGAAGGCCGCGAACTCCTGACCGAGGGTCATCGGCACCGCGTCCTGGAGCTGGGTCCGCCCCATCTTGAGGAGGGAGGAGAACTCCCGGCCCTTGGCCCGGAACGACTCGATCAGACGGTTCACCGCCGCCATCAGGCGGACGTTGCCGAGCGCCATGCCGACGTGGAGCGCGGTCGGGTAGGCGTCGTTGGTCGACTGCGAGCCGTTGACGTGGTCGTGCGGCGAGCAGTGCCGGTACTCGCCCTTCGCGTGCCCCATCAGCTCCAGGGCGCGGTTGGCGATCACCTCGTTGGCGTTCATGTTGGTCGAGGTGCCCGCCCCGCCCTGGAAGACGTCGAGGCGGAACTGGTCGTGCAGCCTGCCGTCGACGAGCTCCTGGCAGGCCCCCTCGATGCCGGTCAGGATCTCGCGGCTGAACTGGCCGCAGTCGAAGTTGGCGCGGGCGGCGGCCAGCTTGACCATGGCCAGCGCCTTGATGAAGTCAGGGTAGAGCCGCAGCTCCACCCCGGAGATGTGGAAGTTCTCCAGGGCGCGGGCGGTCTGGACGCCGTAGTAGGCGTCGGCCGGGACTTCCAGGTCGCCGAGGAGATCGTGCTCGAGACGGGTCGCGGTCATGACGTGCCTCCCCAGCTGTGGCCGAAGTTGTACTTGACCGAGAACTGGACGCGGAGGTCGTCCACGGTCCAGCCGTCGGCGTAGTTCTCGCGCTCGCCCCACTGCACCTCGGGGCCGAGCATGAGGCCCGACACCGGGTAGTACATCAGGTTGACGAGGGCGTACTGGCCGGCCGCAAACGCGCTCGGCGCCTGGCCGTCGGTGTTGTCGACGTCCACCATGGAGTAGCCGATCGAGGTGGTGAAGGAGTCGCTCCAGGTGCGGTCGTAGAACGCCACCACGCCGAGGATCGGCAGCGCCTTGCCGACGATCGGCGTCACCGGGTCGGAGAGGTTGTTCTCGACGCCGACGTCGACCGGGGCGTCGTTCATGTAGTTCTCGATGCCCTCGCCGTAGACCACCTGCAGCCGCAGGGTGTCCTTGGCGACCTTGAAGCTCGAGCTCAAGGCAACGCCCCAGCCGGTGGCGCTGCCGGAGAGGTCGTAGGAGTCGTCGTTGGTGTCGTCCCACTCCATCTTGCGGACGATGCCGGCGAGCTGGACGTGGCCCCAGCCGCGGTTGAAGCGGAGCTGCGCCGAGAGGTCGGGGAGGGGGAAGCGGCCCTCGACCCCCTCGAGCTCGATGCGGTCCGCGTAGACGCCGGCGTCGGCGCTCGCGCCCGGCCGCTCGAGGGCGAACATCAGCAGGGTGTCGCCCAGGATCGGCGTCCAGCGCAGCTGGACGTTGCGGAAGAAGACCATGCCGTTCGGCCCCCAGTACTCGACCGAGTTCGGGAACACGTCCGGGTCCATGAACGGGCTCCAGGTCTGGCCGGCGCCGAAGTGCCCCAGCTCCCCCCACGCGTGGCGGAGGCGGAAGGTGGTCTGGCCGGCGTCGACGCCGGTGCCGAACAGCTCGAACTCGAAGATGGTCTTGATCTCCCCCATCTTGGTGGGGATGAACGCCTTGACCCCGAGCCGGCTCTGGCGGACGCCGGCGTAGGTCTCGCCGTCCTCGCCGAACTCGCCCTCGTAGGCCGGCAGCTTGGTCGGCCGCAGCACGTCGTACCAGTCCGGGTCGACAGCGCCGAAGTCGTAGCCCATGTCGAGCATGGCGAAGCCGTACAGGTCGAGGCGCGGCGTGGCGGCCTCACCCGTGTCCTGGGCCCGCGCGGCGGGCACACCCAATGTGAGCGCGACGATCACCGCAGCAGCCGCGATCACACCCAGGCTTCGTCTCCGTGTCATGTCACTCCTCCTTTGCTCGCGTACCGTTTGGATCCCCTATCCGGCAAGGCTCAACCGTGCTCGCCCCCGGTCCCGAGCACCGGGCTCCTGGGCGACGCGAACGAAACTGCCACCGCGACCGCTGTGCCGACGGCTCGCATCTGCAGGCGTTTCACTCCCTTCCCTCAATCGATGCCCCTCCCCCTTCTCCGAGCGCCTCGACAGCGGGCAGCAGTTCGCTGGCGGCAGCGCTGGCGAGGACCACCCGGTCTGCACCCGCCTCCAGCACCGCCCGCTTCATCTCCGACGAGCCTTCGAAGCTGAGCACGATCACGCGCATGTCCGGATAGCGGCCCCGCAGACGCTGGAGCAACCCGAGGCCGTCACCGGACCCGATCGCCAGGGTGATCACGGCGAGCCGCGGATGCGCCCGGTCGGCGGCGGCGATCAGGTCTCCACCGCTCGCCACGACCGCGACCGAGTCGAACAGGCTCGCCAGCAGGTGACGGATTCCCTCACGCAGGCCCCGGTGGGGAATGCCCACCAGGGCACAGCGGACCTCCTGGCCCGCGGCCCCTGGTGCCCTCCTGGGACCTGAGCTGATCACCACGAGGGTGATCGTGTCAGGTGACGGCCGCGGCCGTCGATCCGAAATACTACGGGCGCGCCCGCCCCTGTGCCGCCCTCCCGAGCGCCCCACGGCCTGCGCGGAGCTCCCGGGAGGCAGGAGGGTGTCGGTTCGGGATCACGGGCCAGCGGGCATTGGCGGTCCGCTTCCCCGGGGCCACGCCCAGCGGCTCGTCGTCCACCCGCTCGAGCCGGCCGAGACCTGCGCCCGCATTCGGTCGTGGCCCGAGCGCCCTCGGCTGCGGGTCGCCGCTCCCGGCCGCAGCTGCCTCGTCACTCTGCGCGACCCGATGCGGCCCCGGCCTCCGGAGCCCCCACCGCCGGCGCCCACCTCGCCGCCTCGGCGATCGAGCACCACGCCGAGCCGCGCTCGAACGAAGTGGGCTCCTTCCGCTTCCCGGGCCTGAGCTGGACGAACCGGATCGCGTGGCGCTACGGCTCGACCAGGCCGTGCCGGACCGCGAGCTGCACCAGCTCCGCGCTGCGCTGGAGCCCGAGGGCCCGCATCAGCTCGTACTTGTGGCTCTCGACGGTGCGCGCCGAGATGCCGAGGACGGCGCCGATCTCCTTGGCGGTCCTGCCCTCAACGAGGAGCTGCAGGATCTCCCGCTGCCGCGGCGTCAGCGCCGCGACCGGGTCCGCCGGTGCGCCCGGCGCGCGCGGCCGGTGCCGCGGCGGGACCCCCTCCACCTCCGCCGTCACGAAGGTCCGGCCGGCGAGCGCGGCGTCGATGGCCGCGATCAGCTCGGCCGGCGCCGCGACCTTGAGCACGTAGGCCGAGGCCCCGGCCTCGAGGGCGCGGCGCACGTAGGCCTCCTCCCGGTGCATGGTCAGGATCACGACCCTGACCGAGGGCAGCTCCCGCCGCAGGCGCGAGGTCGCCTCGATGCCGGAGACGAGCGGCATGCTGACGTCGACGACCACCACGTCGGGCGCGAGCGCCCGGGCGGCGGCGAGCAGCGCCTGGCCGTCGCCGACCACGGCGACCACGTCGAACCGCTCCTCCAGCAGGCCGCGCAGGCCCTCCGCCACCACCCGGTGGTCGTCGGCGAGGACGACCCGCGGCCGGCTCACCTGTCCCTCGCGCCGGCGAGCGGCACCCGGGCCGACACCGACGTGCCCCGCCCCGGGGCGCTGCGGATGTCGAGCCGGCCGCCGACGAGCCAGACCCGCTCGCGCATGCTGGCATGGCCCAGGGATGGGCCGCCTCGCCTCGCCTCGGGTTCGAACCCGACCCCGTCGTCCCGCACCTCGAGCTCGCAGCCGTCGTCGGCGCGTCGCAGCGCGACCGTGACGTGGCCTGCGCGGGCGTGGCGGGCGACGTTGCCGAGCGCCTCCTGGGCGACCCGGTAGAGGCACAGGGCCGCGTCCGCCGGCAGCGGGAGCATTCCCGGTTTGTCCTATGTTGAGACCAATTCTCTTGGGGTGGGGGC
>CAYTJW010000013.1:0-25490 GCA_964438135.1 uncultured Thermoanaerobaculia bacterium | reverse complement strand
CCACACCCCAGCCCCCTGCGCTGCCGTCCAACCCGCGAATCGCTCAGGTTAGGTCTCTGAGAAGTACTCCACGACTCCATGGTCGCGTCGGTGCTTCTCGACGATTCCCGGGTCTCGAATGGTGGCCAGGGAATCGGCCGAGACATGGAGGCTGCCGCCAGGCTTCAGTACTCGCCGAGCCTCGACCAAGAGGCCTGCCAAGTCGGGAACATGCTCCAGCACGCAGAAGCTGAACACGTGGTCGAAGTGGTCGGATGGAAAGCCAAGATCCTCCAGCCTTCCACAGAGGAAAGTCAAAGTCCGGCGGAGACCGCTGAACCGAATGGACTTTCTGGCGAAGGCCACCTTCCTCTCAGAGGTGTCAACGCCCACAGCCTCTGCGGCCCGCATCGCAAGGTCTGCCGTCCAGTGCCCCTTACCACAGCCCACGTCGAGGATTCGATCGTCGCGCCTGATTCCCACACCCTGGGTCACCTGAAGGTACTCGTAGGTCTTGATGGGATTGGGACACATCCAAACACGAGGAGGCAGCCCCAACTCATGCACCACTCGATACATCGACAGGTCCACCGGCCTACCCCCAAGCAACGCCCGGTTTCGCGGGAGAGAGGCTCTCCATGGCCGCAGTTTCGGAGACTATGACCACCTCGCGTCAGCCGTGCAGTACTTGACTGCAGGGCCTGCATCGCCCGCGGTCACGACCAACCAAACGCGCTCTCTGCGTTCGACCGCACCGAGAATCCAACGCCACTTCGACCTCCGCCTGACTGGCAACCCGCCCAAGGCTGAGAGGGGCTCTGCCCTGGGGCAGGCTAGCCACCCCGCCCAATGCCAGGACGATGGTACCGGTACCTACCGGTTACGGCGAGGTGCATCACCATGTTGTGTGATCCGTGCCTGAGGTGACCCAAGCGGCCGGTTCGGAGCGCCCGCACTGCCCGTCGAAGCCACACGCGAAGCGCGAACACGACTCCTGGCCCACCTCTCGCTCGAGCAGCTTCGAGCGCGGCGTAGGTTCGCTGCTCCGCGAGCAACTCCTCGCCTCCGGCGCTCCTCTGCTCGGGGTGGCTGCGTGCGATGGACAGCACAGCCGGGACTCGAATCGGCCGCGGATGGCACCCTTGCATCCGGGCCCAGAGTGCATGGTCCATCGCGAAGTAGAGACCCTCATCGAGCGGCCCTGCCATCTCCCAGAGATCCCTCGTCCAGAACACGCTGGGCTGGGGGTAGGTCCGGAAGTCGTAGAGGATCTCATTCCGTGAGGGGAGTCGCTCGTCCACCCTGCCGTTCTGCGTACCCAGGGACAGGAACTCCTGGGTGTCCCTTTGACTCCAGTGACCACCACATCTTGTGGTGCGCGCGGACTGCGCTGGCTGACGGCTCCGCGGCAAGCACCAGTCGCCCCTGCTGGACGTCCCAGCGTGGCCCCGGGATCGGCGCCCGGAAGTCCGTGACAACGCTGCCGCTGCGCTCTTCTCCGGCCGAGCGCTTCCGCACCGCGAACGCGGGCCGGCGATACCGCGCGCCGCGAGCGCCACCGCCCTGGGAACCACTACCGGTGGGGGGTGCTGGAGTGAAGGGGATACCCAGGTTGGGAGCTGCCTGCTGGCACGTGGTTGCAGCACCATGGCGGGGCCCTGGCAGCTCAGGCAAGCCGGGGCACGCGAGGACCGGTGGTCCCGCTGACGTGCCCGCATTCGCTTCATCGACGGTGGCCGCGGTCGGCGTGCCGGCGACCCGGCGCACCCGACCGCCGTCGCCGGTCGGCTCGCTTCGATCGGCGACGGCCTCACCCCCCTGCGCTGCGAGGGTCTCGACCGCCCCATCGATGTTGGTGACAGGCCACAACCACTCGAGACGCCATGACGTGCACTCCGGCCAGCAATCGAGCACCCACATGGAGGTGGGGCCAAGCGGGCGTCACAGAACGACGCCGAACGCGAGGGCATTCAGGGCACAGGGCTCCAAGAGACCCTCAGCTGCAGCGTGGTATCAGGGATCACCTCGGCCGGGGCTCCCAGACTCCCGCTATTGCTCAACTCGGAGGCGCAGGCCCAGGTCTGTCATCTCTCGCACCATCGAGAGCGGGAACGAGGGAATCCGCAATGAGCTTCGCGATGTCTCGACAGAACCCGGCGGTGTAGTGAACTCGGTCCACATACAACCCCTCCCGGCGAGACTCCTGGATATCGCCGAGGTACAGGAAGTCGCCGCGATCGCCCCAGTCTCTGCGTCGGCGGTCCATCTCCGAGTACCCCTCGCCCAAACACTGACTCATGGCCGGCTCAATGGCGTCCGCGAACAGATGGTATCGCAGGTCGTAGTGGTAGGAAGGGACCGGCTGCCAGACGAAGAGCGTTCGAATACCGTACTCCTCCGCGATGGCTCGCACCATTCTGACGTTGTCAGCCCATCGGTCGACAACCACAGTCGAGGTGCCGGGCGAAGGCACGAACTTGCCGGCACCCGCACGTTCAGAGCGGTCTTTCTCGGCTGCCGTGTGACTGCCGACACGATGCCGCGCAACCCGGAAGGCGCGGACAAGCGGCAACTCGAGGCACGCTGGTGGCGCAGAGTCACTGCACAGGCCCATGTGTTCCGGCACGTCGCACGGGTGGGCGAACTCGTTCAGCCCATCGATGAAGACCGCGGTGGTTGGGCGGTGGTTGGACCGAAGGAGGTTCACGAGCAGCGCCAACTCCTGCGAGCTGTAGAACGCCCCCTGACCGAAGTTGTAGACGAGCGGATCGCGGGACGGCAGTCTGGCCTTCAGCTCGTCATCGAGGTAGCTGGGGATGGTCTCCCAGTCCGCGACCCCGTAACCGAAGGTCGTCGAGCCGCCGAAGACGAAGACCACCTCGTTTCCGGGTTCCGGAGGCCACGCTGCGCGCCCCCTGTTGAGCCTGAAACCGGCGGCATGGACATTGCCGAACTTCCCAGCGAACGGGCTCTCCAGGAAGTGGGTGTAGGCGTTACACATGAACGGGCGGGAGCGGGTCTCGACCAGAAGCTCGGTGTACTGGGCGCGGGTCATCCCTGCACACGCCCTATCCAACAGCTCCTTCCTATACCGCAGCAGACCTCGGGCTCGGCCCACACGGGTCCGCTCGACCGCATCGTTGAGCTCGAAAGCGGCCCAGAACACCACATTCACTGCCAGGAAGCCGAGCGACAACTTGCCCGCCAGAAGGCAGGCGGATCTGCACGCCCCTCGAATCCTCTCCACGGTTCAGCCTCGCTGGAATCTACTCAGCGACTTGCTCTGCGCCCTGCCGGGCCTCTCTGCGACAGGTGAGCAACGCGAGCACGTGCGTGTTGAGCAGCCGAGCACTCTCGAGCAACGCTGCGAGCGCCGGCGCCCTCGGCACAACGAACCGCGCGAGCGGCGGAGCCAGCGTCACTCTGGCAGACGACAGAGTGAGGTCTGGAAACAACCGACGAATCTCCACCACACGAATGCCCCGCACGGAGGGATTCCGAGGGTTGTCGTAGGTGAAGTCGTACCAGAGAATCGCGCCCGCCGGCCGAAGCACCCTCCTCATCTCGGCAGCGATGCGCGCCCTCGAGCCGGCATCGAGGACCGACGTGAAGACCGTGCTCTGGACGACCAGGTCAAACGTCTCGTCCTCCCACGGCAGGCTCTCAGCGTCACCCTCTCGAATGTCGGCTCCGACACCCCGTCCGCCTTCCAACGTCGCCGTAGCGCCGAGCCTCTCGGCTGCCGCTGCCGCCCGGTTTGGGTCCAGCTCGATACCCGCGAGATCGCGTCTTCGCACGCCCCACGCTTCGAAATCGGGCAGCCAACCACCGTGCCCACATCCGACTTCGAGCACCTTCCTGCCCGCCAGCGGCAGGAAGCCGTGCTGTGCCAACAGGCGCGAGCAGGAGGCGCTGCGCCCGTAGTGGAAGAACAGATTGACCGGTTGCACGAGGGAGTACCGCTCGGCGCCGATCTCCCGCTCCCGCCTCTCGTACTCGGCGAGAATCCGCCGCGCCTCGTTCGTCAGCGGTTTGGTGTTACTCGGCATCGGCGCCGGTCGCGCGGGTCATCTTCGTGCAAGACTCGGGCGGAACCCGCCGCAGCACGACGAAGTCCAGCAGGCCGTGAAGGAACCCGACCCCGTATCCGAAATGGAAACACATGAACGCGACGGGCAGCATGGGAGAGAGGTCCCATCCCTTCCTGGCCGCGAGTCCCACCGACGCGATGGCAACGGCACCCAGGTAGGAGGACACCATCAGGGCCAACGCAACTCGCGCGGGAAACCACCAGGGCGCGAGGCCAGCGCCGAACGCGAGCCCGGCTACGAAAGCACCGGGAACGAGGTGACGCACGGATGCAGGCAGCCGGTGCTTCTGAATGACCCTCACTTTCCAATACCCGTACTGCTGATATTGCGCCAGCAAGGAGCCGAAACTGTCTCTCGGCCAGTACCAGCTCCGGACAGACGGAGTCTGCCAGATCCTCCCGCCGGCTCGAGTGAGGCGCAAGTTGAACTCGTCGTCCTGGTTCCTCACCAACTCCTCGTCGAAGAAGCCCACGCGGGAGAACACGGATTTGCGGAAGACGCCCCCAAAAACAGTATCTGCCGGCCCCTCGTACGTGGGGTCGTGCCACCGCGCGCCGCCAACGGCAAGAGGGTGGTTGAAGACCGCACCGATCGCCCTCTGCACGCGACCGCGGGCCTCACAGGTGATTGCCCCACCGACGTTGTCAGCACCGGTCGACTCCAGCGCTTCGAGAGCACGAACGAGGTAGTCGCTGGCATAACGGTTGTGGGCGCCCATGATGGCGACGAAATCGCCCGCCGCCGCACGAATGCCCAGGTTCATCGCCGCCGGGGTGACCCGCGCGGGGTTGTCGATGACTCTCACTCTCGAATCCTCGCCCGCCAACCGGGCGAGGATGCCCCGCGTGCCATCGGTGGACATACCATCCACCACAACGACCTCAAAGCCACCTTCCGGTGGCTGCAGGGCCAGGATCGACCTGAGGCAACCCTCAATCGCACGTTCCTCGTTGCGGCAGGGGATCACCACCGTAGCTACAGGCGGGCCATGGCCGCCAGCTGCCAGCCGCCCGGCTGAGGGCCGCGCGGATTGAGACTCAGCCACGCGTCGCTCCGTCCAGGGCAGCCCAAAGGGCCGGCCTGCCACCGCGCGACTCCCCAACGTCTTCGCAGCAGCAAGCCGGTCTGCCTTCACCGCACTCCATGCCCGCCCCAGAGCCTGCCACGCTGCGACCTCGACACGCGTCTCGCTTCTCCGCGTGGTACCCTGTCACGGGCGCCCCGGACCGAGCGTATCCTCCCGGAGCCGCGGATGGAGCTCGACGCAGCCCCTGGGCCGACTCAAACCCCCGCCGAGCCGCGCGCCCCACGACCGCCACCGATCCTCGAGACCACCCCGCGCAGCTTGCCTCCTGGGCCCCTTTCGAGGCGGTCGACCCGCTCGAACTCCAGCCGGATTCGATGGCCGAGGCGACCGCGAAGACGCCCTTCGAGATCACGCTCGGCGGCCTCGTCGAAACCGTCTGCAGCGACCAGGCGGACTCTGACCAGGTCAACCTCCTCCTGAACGATCTGGGCCTCACGAATCGGCAGATCCGCCTTGAAGGCTCCGTCAAGCCGACCAACGGCCCTCCCGTCCGGGGTGATCACGACGTCGTCCTGGCGCCCTTCGACGGGTCCGATCAACGGCAGTCCACGGCCGCACGGGCAGGCGTCCTCGCGAGACGCCCTCAACCCTCGGTCCCCTGTGTCGTAGCGAACGAGGGGCATGGCGGGGTTGAGCAGGCCCGTGCACACCAGCCGTCCTGCCTCGCCCGGCGCCACCGGATTGCAGCTGTCGTCGAGGACTTCGACCACTCCGACCTCCGGCCACAGGTGCAGCCGGCCGTGCTCGCACTCGCTTGCAGCGGCCACGAGCTCTGCCATGCCGTACGTCTCGCGAACAGGTGCCGAGAACACCGTCGAGATCGCACGGCGTTGTGCCTCGCTGAGGGGTTCGGCGTTGACGATCACAGCTCTCACCCCTCTCACCGTTCGTTTCCGGTCGAGGAGCCCAGACGCCAACGCGTTGAGCGCCGAGGGATACCCGAGGAGATGCGTCACTCCGCGTTCCTCGATGGCCCGCGCATAGGCCGCGGCCGTCTCCGCCGACAGGTGGAACACCGACATGTACAGCTGGCGCAAGGGCGCATTCCAGACCCAGAACGGCGGGCGTCGCCGCCGAGAGGGGACCACCAGTTGCCCACCGAGGATCGCCCACGGCTCGCGCCAGGAGACGCCACACCACGCTCTCGTCCTCGCCTCGAAGAGGGCGTACCACTCGCGAATCGTCGAACGGCCCCACCAGACGGTCAGCGGAGTGCCGGTGGACCCACTCGTATGCTCGGCGAGCAGCCCCTGGCGTGCCAGGTCGCCCGGGACGAACGCCCGCCCACCTCTCCTCACGTCACCCTTGCTCAGGACTGGCCACGCCTCGAGAGGCGGCGCCTCGCCACCCGAGTCCACACCTCGCTCCTGCCACCACCTCCTGTAGAAAGGCACGGTCCGGAAGCTCCGTTCGAGGGACTTCCGGAGAGACTCGCGCTGCCACGCTTCCCATTCCTCGCGAGTCCACTTGTCACGCGCCAGCGCACGGGCCACCATGTGCTCTGGACCTGTGCCATACCGGAGAGCCCGCAGTCGTATGCCCCATACGCTTGCCGCCACCGAGGCGACCGGCGGCGGCAGGCGGTGGTAGAGCGACAGCGCGATGCGGTTCACCGCCTGCCCTCGATTGCCGACCTCAGGATGAGCTCCCATTCGGGCAAGACGACATTCCAGTCGCTACGAGCGGCAGCGGCACGCGCGGCCGCCGAGACCCTCTCCGCCAGGCCCGGCTCGAACAGGAACCGGAGCACGGCCTGTGCGAGGCCCGGGGCGTCGCCGCCGGGGGCGAGCAACGCGGTCCGACCGTCCTCGACCAAGTCGCGGACACCTCCGACATCGGTGCTCACCACGCAACAGCCGCACGCCATGGCCTCGGTCACCGTGACAGGCGCGTTGTCCACCCGAGCCGTGTTCAGGAAGATGTCCCGGGAAGCGAGGCGCTCAGGGACTCGGTCCTTGGGCACAGGGCCCGAAATCGTGACCCTGGAGCACAGACCCTGACGGGCGACCTCCGCACGCGTCGCCTCCAGCGACCCATCCCGCTTGTCGGGGCCGATCATCTCGAGCCGAGCCTGGGGCGCGTTCCTCAGCACCTCACGCAAGACCCTGACCGCGAGCACTGGATCATACACGGAGTGAAAGGCGCGGAGCCACACCATGTGCGGCTCGACCACATCCCTCTTGCGGGCAGGGAACCGGTCGAGATCAATGGGATTGGGAACCACACGTATGCCCGGCCTCAGCCAGGCGAGATCCCGCGCCAGATACGGCGACGGCGCAGTGACCGCTGCGGCACCGCGGACCAGGCGCCCGATCCACCTGCGGCGGGCGCGAGCGAACTGGGGAAGGTTCCCCCCGTGCAGGGTGACGACATAGGGGCACCGCAGCTGACGCAGCATGTCCCCCGCAACGACTGCCCACAACGACGCCCGGCCAGAGAACAAGTCGATCTGCGCAACCTTGAAGTTGCGACGTTCTCGCCAGATGGTAGCCATCACATCTGCCAGGCGGACAAGGGGCATGCGCTGGCTCGACGTCCGCGCCACCCGCCACCCGACGGCGGCCAACCGATCCGCGAGGTCCTCGCACACTCCTCGCGATCCGATCACACCCGAGAGGAAGCCCCCCACCAGCAGCACGCTGTCGTTCGCGGGAGTCACGCCGTGAACCCGAGGCGGCCGGCGACCCACCGTGCCACCATGCCGAAGTGGTGAGGACGAACCCGGAGGAGGAAACCCGCTGCATCTCTCATTCGCCCCGCGCGCAGGAGCATGAGCAGCGCCCGGATCACTGGTGCCGTGTTGCGTTCTGCGCGCTGCCGCCAGAACGCCGGTTCGTAGTCGCCGGACAGGTCGTGGCTGAGGGTCTCGATCCGGCTCAGGATCTCCTCGGCTTCCTGGGGCCTGGGCCAGCCCACCTGGCAGTTCTCGTCCATCAGGGTGGGCACGAACGCTGCACTCTGAATTCCGGTCTTCCCCAACCGAAAGACGAAGAGCCCACCCTCGCGCTGCATCACTTCGTCCGCTCCCGAGTCGAGGTGACCCTCCTGCCAATCGAACAAGAAGTTACCGAGGCTGTAACACACCGCCCGCCCGCCCTGGTGGACCTCCGCACCCTGGAGGACGTGTGGGTGGTGCATTACGACCAGATCAGCCCCGGCCTCTGTCAGACTCCGAGCGAGCCCACGCGTAGCCGGGTGGGGGTACTCGACGTACATGAAGCCGGTATGGAGCGACACGATAACCACATCCGCCGAGGCACGAACGGACTCGACGGCTCGGACGAGCCCGGGCCCGTCGAGAGGGTTGATCGTCGGCCCGCTGCGCGGAACCCGGGCCTCGGTTCGACCTGCGCCAACGATGGCGATGGAGACCCCCCGGGATGCGAGCCTGACGGGCTGCGCCGCTTCCTCCGGGCTGAGGCCTGCACCGATGACGCGGACACCGACTGCCTGGAGCGCGAGGATCGTGCGGGCGAGCCCGGACTGGCCCAGGTCCAAGGCGTGGTTGTTCGCCAGATGGACGAGACCTATGCCTGACTGCCTCAGAGTCTCCGCCGCCCAATCCGGGGCCACAAACGGCCTGCCACCGACATCGACCCCTCCCACACCACCGAGCAGGCCCTCGAGGTTCGCCATCACGAGGTCGGCGCCGGTCAGCGCAGCGGGGCCGACGCCCGGGAGGCCCATCCCGGGTGTCAAGGTGTCCTTCACCCTGCCGGAGAGTCCCAGGTCGCCGACCGCAACGAGACGAACACCATCTCTGGCGTCTTCTCGACCCCAGAACCTCAGCGCCGGCAGCCCCGCGGGAGCGGTCGGGACCAGCGCCGATGCAACGCAGCGATCGAAATGGGAGCTCATGCGCGCCATGCGGCTCGGGTTCGCACCATCCTGCGCCCATCGCGTTCCTCGTCCGGCTCTTCGACGATGAGGCGCGCTGCACCGAGGCCGAACATCAGACCGGGTGCGACCAGTCGCATCGCAGCATGAAACATGTACAGGAACGTCCAGGCCGTGAAGGCGAGCGAGAGGCCCTTGGCAAAGAGGGGCTCGGCTCTGCGCCACCGTGTCCAAACCATGGCAAGCAGCATCAACACCGCAAGGACACCGAAGGCGCCGTGCTCTGCAAGCAGCCTGGTGTACTCTGTGTGCGCCGAGGAGGGCCTGAAAGTCAGTGCATGGCCTCCATAGGATTGGCCGGGTCCAACGCCGAATAGAGGGTTCTCTCTGAACAGGATGAGGTCAGCGCGCATGATTTGGTCTCGCCCGGTCAGGCCTCGGTCCGTGAACCTCCGTGTCACCGTGCCGCGGGTGTAGTCGTCGAGTGCCGGGAGGACCTTGAACTGGGCCACCAGCACCATGGCACCCACGATCAGGATCGCGGCGCCCCTCGTTCGCGGGGAGCGCAACACGTAGAAGCACAGCACCAGCGACGCCCCGACCGCTGTCCAGAAGCCACCGCGCGACAGGCTCAGGACCGACTGCGCCGCCAGCCAGCACGAGAGGACCGCAAACACGTAACGGGCCGGGCCTCTTCGTGGCGCGAGGAACACCAGGCAGAACGCCAGGAAGGAGCCGAGGCCCAGCGCCGACGACACCTGGTTCGGACCGATGCCGGCCGCGGTGACCTTGCTGCCCGGAACGAAGCCTACCTCCCGGGCGGCAGCCATACCAGCCAGAGCGAGAGCACCGAGACCCGTGGTGGGCCCGAGCGCCGCCAGGCAGAGGCGCGCGAGGGCACCACGCTCGATCTGGACCGCCGACAGCGCAAACGTGCAGACTGCCAGTGATACCGGGCCGCTGAGGTTGAACGCGATGCTCTGTCGATCGAACTCGGGGAGGGCGCCAAGCGACGGGATGAGGGCCGCGGCGAACAGGAGGGCGCGACGATCGCCACCGTTCGCGAGCCCGAATCGGAAGACGCCAACGCCCAACAGCAGGATCACCGAGTACTTGCCGTATTCCCAGAACACGCTGGCATGGGTTCCCCGCCAGAGCAGCTCTGCACCGGCGATGTAGGCGACAACCTGAGTCAAACGGCGCGGGCAACGATCCCCGGCCAGGTACGCCAGCCCTGCGGTGAAAGCTCCGAGCGCCCAGAGGGTCGCGAACGCCGACGACATGCGCGCCAGGAGAGCCGCGGCCACATTGACACCGAGGAAGAGAACAACCATGGAGGTTGCCGGGAACGCGAGGCGCCGCGTCTCGCCCGGCGATACTCCGGCCAAGTGCTGCACAGCAGGGAGCGTGGTATTCACGAGGAGGCGAGGCACGAGAGGGCCGCGACCATCAGGGCTCGTCATTGTCGCTGTCGCCGAGCACCCAGTGCAGCGGCGACGCACCGATCGCGTCCATGACTGCACTGTCCCGGCTCCACCAGCAGAAGCGTGTCTTCGCACGGACCACGAAGCCGAGCCCGAGCAAGAGCCGACGAAGCCCTGCGTTGCTTGCGAGCACCGTGACCTGGACCGCACCGCTGCGGGCCGCCTCCCCGCACGCGAGGCGCACCGCGGGACCAATGTACCGGCTGCTGTCGAGCGAGCCGACGACATCCAGAATGCGGACTACTTTCCGCCCACTCCTCACGAGCGTGCGCGTCACGACCATCGCGGCGGGCGTCCCGCCGGGTCCCGCGGCGAAGACCCTCGTGTCCGCAGCGTCTGGTCCCTCCGCGTAACGCCATGCCAGAGACTCTGGGTCCCGCAGCGTGGTGACGACCGTGGGGCCCACCGTCGCCGCGAACAGCGCTGCCGCACGGCGTGCGTCGAAGACCGGCTCTTGCCAGGAATCGCCCGGCCGAAACGAGGTGAGGACACCTCGCAGCACCGCTGCGGCAGGAACAACGGCTGCAGCGGCTGCGCGGATGCCAAGACCCGCCAGCCCCCGCCGTTCTTCGACTGCCTTGAGGTTGGCAGGCCGCAGGGGCAACAGCATGACCCGCGGCACCTCGCTCACTCCCCAACCGTGCCGGCGATGGACTCGAGCAGCCAGAGCGTTGGGGAAACCGAGAACAAGGCCCGCGGAATCCCGGACCCGCAAGTCCAGGAGGCGCTGCAAACCGGTCCCTCGATGCTCCTCGGCGACGAACAGATCGACCCACCACACTGCCGGTGTCGGTCGACCTTCGACCAGACAGACGCACGGTATCACCGCGCAGTACGCCGCGATTCGCCCGCCGACCGTCACCACCCACCGGTTGTGGTCCCCACGATGCCACCAACGGCCAGACTGCCGTAGGAAGGCGACCTTGGCTGGCGAGTAGTGCCTGGCGAGGAAGGTGTCGAGGTCTTCGGGATCCACACCAGCAGCGTCCCTGACCTCAGGCGTCAGCATCGTCCGGTGCCCTCTCGCGCGGAAGGTGGAGCCCGATCGCCTGGGCGTACATGCCCTCGAGCCGGCGCGCGGTCGCCGCTGGCGAGTGCTCGCTCAGGGTCAACTGCAGCGCCCTCTCGCGCATGGCCTCGACCGCGGCCCCCCCGGCGAGCACCCGAACCAGGAGGTCCGCCAGCGCTTCAGCGTCCCCCGGCGGTGCGAGCAACCCGGTCTCGCCGTGCCGCACCAACTCCGGAACTCCCCCTACCGCCGTCGCGACCACAGGGGTCCCAGCCGCCATTGCCTCGAGCACGACGTTGGGCATGCCCTCGCTGTCAGACGACAGACCGAGAGCTGCAAGCTCCGGCAGAATAGCGGCGACGTCGGGGCGGAATCCCGCCATGACCACCTTGCCCTCGAGACCGAGCCTGGATATCTCTCGGTCGACATCCGCTCGTGCCGTCTCCTCCCCCGGCAGAGTGGCGCCCACGATGAGCCCCCTGGCCGCAGGCACTGCCTGGACCACCCTGCTCAGGGCTCGAACGAACATCGCCTGGTTCTTGACTCGCCGGATATTGCCGACATTGCCTACAACGAGGTCGCCGGTCTGGAAACCCAACTTCTCCAGCGCCAACCGTTTGGATGCCTGGGCTCGGCCGTCAGCACGGCGAACGCAGTTGGGCAGCACGAGAACCCTGTCGGGCCCCAGACCATGCGCGTTGAGCTCGTGCGAGAGAAACCTGGAGTTCACGACAATCCGCTTCACGGAACGCAGCGCCAGCCAGCGCCAGAACGAGGGCAGACCCGAGAAGCCGGGAAGGGTCAACGACCCCCTCAATGACCCCCAGCTGGCGCGGGCACCACAGCGCATGCCGGCGAGAGCCGCGTACGGGTTGTCATGGACGGTCCACGAGTGGACCAGGGAAGGTCGGAAGCGCGAGGCCTCTTGCATCGTGAAACGGAGCTTGCCGATCCTCCCTCGCGCACCTCCCATCTCTGCGACCTGAATCCCGTGCTCGCGCAGGCGGGCGCCATGACCAGGCACTGGGCTCGGGTGGAAGACGGCGACTCGCACCTCCCAGCGAGTCAGGTCGAAGTGCTCGAGGATCAAGCTGAGCTGGCCCTCACTACCGCCACAGCCGAGCTCACCCACTAGGAGCAGCAGCCGGTGGCGCCGGTCGGAGAGACAGGCTCCGTTTGCCTCAGCACACAGAGCGGAACCTCGGCTACTCCCGGCCATGTTGCGCGGTGCTCGCCTGGACCAATGAGGACCCGAGCGGCAATGACGCGCCGTCCCAACCGGAGAGCTTCGCTCCGAGGTAGGCCGACCCGTGGCCGTAGATCCCTACTCGCGGGATTTCGAACCCAAGGGGAGCGAGGTGCCGCCGCCGCTCCGCGAACGCCGCCGCATAGCCGACCTCCCAAGCGACTCGGGCGACCCGGGCGTCATAGTCACCGCAGGGATAGGCCAACAGGCCGACATCCCTGCCTGTCGCCTGCTGGAGCACTGACCTCGCCTCGGCCAGCTCTCGGAGCAGGTCCCGATCCGAGCACGTCGTCAGCCGGGAGTGGCCAACCGTGTGCGCGCCCAGGGTCACCAGAGGATGGTCGGCGCAGCGCTTCACCTGCTGCCGTGACATGCCGTCGAACAGGTCCCGTGCAATACCGCGTGGAATCTCCGCGGGGTGCGCCCATGCAAGGCTCGCCTGCGCACGCGTCGCCGGAAGCCAGTCGGCCGGGTCCTGGACGTGCTGTGTCGCCACGAAGAACACCGCGGGAGCATCAACGCCCTCCAGAATCGGGAGCACGACCTCCTCATGGTTCGCGAACCCGTCGTCGAACGTCAAGAGAACCCCCGCTCGGGTTCCCTGCAAGAACTCCTCAGGCGAAAGGAACGCAAAGCGGTCACTGAGCCACCTGAGCACCGTTTCGAGCTCCTCGGCGCAGAACGAGGGTTGTGCGGCGGTGGCCACGTCGCGGTACCTCTGCGATGCGACGCCGTGGAACTCGAGGGCGACGCGTCGTTGCGCTGCGACGTGTCGCAGACGGCGTCCACTGAGCCCGCTGCGGTCGAGCAGTGTCGCGGCGAGGTCACGGAGGCGGACCCTCACGACGACGGGACCTCGCGCGTCCGTAGTGGGCCCCACGCGCTGCGCAGACGCTCGCCGACCACATCGCACAGGTGCTCGAGTGTGTACCGAGCAGCCACCTCCCGACCTCGGCGGGCCATGCTCTCCAGCGTGGCCGGCGCCGCGCACAGAGCGAGAACAGCCCCTGCGATCGTGTCGGCGTCAGTCGCGTCGATCAGCACGCCGACACCCTGCCGCACCAGAGTTGGCAGTACCGAGACTCTCGGCACTACGATTGGCAACCCGCATGCGATGGCCTCCAGCACCGCCTTCGGGAAACCCTCGGCGACCCGGGTCGGGAACAAGAAGAGGTGGCACTCGGAGAGGATGTCCAGTACCTCCTCATGACCCACGTTGCCATGGAACTCCACCGCCCCTTCCAACCCGAGCGAGGCCGCGACGGAGACCAGTACCGGCCGCTCGGGCCCATCACCCACGATGTGGAGGAGGCTCCCGGGGTGGGCGGACCTGATCGCCGGCAGCGCTTCGATGCAGGCACGGGCGTTCTTGCTCGCGCTCAAACGCCCAACTGTGACGAGCCGGAGAGGAGAGCCGGGCGACCACACGGGCGCGGCGCGTAGGCCGCAGATTTCCGCCTTCCCGAGAGTAGAGGAGAAGACCCAGTGGATTTGCGAGTTGCGGGGTTCGGGCGGTTCTGCAGCACCGCCTGTCGCGAGAACGACGACGCGGCCTCCCGCAATCCTGGGCAGGAGCCACGCGAGGAAGGCGTTCGCTGCCGTGCTGCGGTCGCCCCAGGTCCCGCAGTGCCGAACGAACAAGGGCTTGCGTCGCGCGAGGGCGACCAGGATTCCCGCGATGCCCATGTCCCCGGGCACGAGCGCGTGCACGGCGTCCGCGTCACCGACCTCGCGCCAAATCCTCGGACCCCACCGAACCAAGCTCGCGATGAAGGCGACCTTCCTCAAGACGCCGGCACCAGTCGGCTCGGGAATGGGTGCCACCTCGAGCCCCTGCCCCGTCAACGGCCGGGCGCCCTCGGGCGCAGGCGGGTTCCTCTCGAGGATGAGGAGACGGACGCCGTCGAACAGGCTCGTGAGCGCTTCCATCTGGATTGGAAAGCCCCCGTACGACGTATACCCGCTCGCTGCGCCGGTGTCCGCCCAGCAGACCTTGTAGGAGACCACGAGGAGCTTCATCCCGCCGAGCCGCCTCCCTCCTCGCCGGCCGCCCCCCGGAATCTGGCGAGATTCCGCGCGCGAAGCTGGTCGGCGTGCATTCCGTCATATGTGATCAGGTCGAAGCTGCCGCGGGTCGACACAGCCCTCGCCGGGTTCCCGTCCGCCACTCCACCGTCAGGGACCGAGTCGATCACAACCGCACCGGCACCCACTGCGGCGTCGTTTCCGAGCGTGATCCCGCCTATGAGCACCGAGTTGGGCCCGACGTACACCCTGTCGCCCAGCACAGGCTCCCCCGCGCGTGGGCCCTGGTGCACCTTGCCGAGGGTCACGCACTGCGAGAGGTTGCAGTTCGCCCCGATCCGCACGTGAGGGCCGACGATGACCGGGCCGAAATGTCCGATGTAGAGCCCCTCGTCGATCACGCACTCGGGGGGCAGGCTGATGCCGGTGAGCACCTCGCACAGCTTCCGAACAAGCGCGAGCACGGCCATCAGCGGCCTGCGAATCGGGCCGGGCAGGCGGCCGTGGCTGACGGCATGAGACACGCGGTAGACCGAGGTCGCCCAGAGGCCCTGACACAAGAGGACCACACCCCAACCTCTCGCCGATGGGCCACCGATCGCCAGATACCGCCTGTAGTCCGAGCGAATCAGGTACAGCAGCCGACTCCTCGTCGGCTCTGCGCGGATGCTCACATTCCATTCCCCTTCCGGCAGACCAAGATCGGGCGCGTGTACCCTGACGGACCTAGGACCTCCACGTGTTCGAAACCGGCCTCCGTGGCCACGCTCCGCAGAAACTCGACAGATGACTTGCTCGCCTTGCGCTCGCTGGCGTCCGAGCGCGTGTCCGTCTTCGCCTGCAGGACGAGGACTGGAGCGAGCTCTGATGCGCGCCGGGCGACGGCGAGCATGTCGGCCTCGGTGAGGTAGTACAGCGAGCAGAAGGCAGTCACCACATCGATATCCGGTAGGCTTCCGGTCACGGCGCTCAACATGTCCTCACAGCGAAGGTGGAGCTCGTACCGACGGAGGTCCCTCCACTCGAAGAGCCTCCTAAGCCGGCGGGCTGACTCGACGAGTCGCGGTTCGCGTTCGACCGCCACCACACTGGCGGCACCAGCCCGCAACATCATGAGCGCCATGGTCCCATTGTGAGAGCCGAGGTCGAGCACCCGGCGCCCAGCGAGGACTGGTGTCAGGATCCCGTGGTTCACAGCTTCCCAGCGACCCGTGCCGCTGTCCACGGACCAGAAACCCGGGCTCACGACCCCACCACCGAGGTCGACAGGAGCGTAGCCCGTCTCGACCTGCGCGAGCAGCTCCCCCGCCTGCCCCTCGGTCACCAGCTCGAGGCCGTAGATCCTGGAGAACAACCTTCTGTCACGGTCCCGGGCAACTCGGAACCCCCACCCTGAAGGCGAGGAGTGAACGCGAGCTCGATCGAAGTCGATGAACCATGGAGCCCCGGTCGCCTCGTGGACTACAACGTTGCCGAAGGTCAGGCTGAAGCCAGTCACACCGCAGGCGTGCACTCGGTCGAGTTCCCTCTCGAGGCTTCCGACGAAATCGTCTCCAACGGCGGCGCTCATGCGGTCACGGCCGCGGGCCCAAACGGTCTCGCTCGCGATCGCCGGATCGAGCTCTGCCAGCTCGGCATCTGCAGACACATCAGTGGTGAGGATTCGCGCTCCAGCCCCAACAAGCAGGTCGCGCAGCGATGCACCTGGAACGAACTCCCGCCACAGAGTCAAGCTCTTCTCGTCGTAGGAGACAATCAGAGGAGCATTCGCCCTTCCACCTATCGCCACCAGGGCCAACCACTCGCGCTCGAAGGCGCACCGGTTCCCGCGGAAACCCTTCCGGACGAGAGTCTCGCCCTCACGCTGGACCAGGTCCAGTGCGAACCGGTACCTCGGCACGAAGTCCCTTTGGTCGACCGGCGTGAGGTTGGAAGCTGCGCCGCAGACTGGAAGAAGACGCCCGTCATTGTCGACGCGGCCGAGGAGTGAGTCGTGCCACTGAGCTACGCCGCTCGCGCTGGAGTCACGGGCGGTCAAGACACGCGCCGACCTCGCGCGAGCCTGCGCGAGCTTCCGCACCCGGCGCAGGTGGCGAATGGCGAACAGGACAAGCCCGGCCCCAACGGCTGCCGCGGGCGGAAGCGCTGCGCCGAAGATGCCCGCCCAAAGCCAGCCGGCAACCGCCGCCAGCGCGACGCCTCCCAGCAGAGCCACCCCCAGCGCCCGCCGGCTCAGCCCGGAACACCAGAGGGCGAACGGACGAACGGCTTGGGGCACGACCACCCCGACGAAGACGTAGATGAGGTATCCGAGCCCTCGGAGGCGCAGGGTACGCAGAACACCCTTCATCGACTGCACACACGCGGAGACTGCGCAGATGTCCGGGCGTACCGGTTTCCGAGCTCAGCTGCCAATGCCCCGTACGTCGCTTCGAACGAGTACAGTCGCTCTACCTGCTTCCGCGCCTGCCCACTCAAGCGGGCCGCAAGACCCGCATCCAGAAGGGCAACCACTCCGTCGGCCAGGCCCTCGGGGGAGTTCGCCACCAGCAGGTCCTCACCCGCTCGGAGCTCCATCCCCACAACGGCGTCTGCCGTCGTGACGACCGGAACCCCCAGCGCCATCACTTCCACCAACCGGCTCCGGAAACCGTAGGTTCCGGTCCAAGGGCAGACGACAGCCGCCATGGTTCGCAGCACTATCTGCGGGTTGGCGACGAAACCCGTCACGCGCACTCTCGAGTCCATTCTCGCGAGGCGCTGAATGTCCTCGGGCGGGTTGCTGCCGACCACCCAAAATTCTGCGCACGGGTGCCTGGCCCAAACTCGCGGCATCACTTCGGCGGCTGCCACACGAGCGTCGTTCTGGTTGTGGTGGCTGCCCAGTCCTCCGTAGTAGGCGATCCGCGGCGGCGACACCGGGTCCCACGAGAAAGGCCAGGCCGCAAGGTCAATGCCCATGGGTGCATACAGCACTCTCGTGCCCCCGCCGAGCCGGGCCGAGACGTAGTCGTGCTCTGCCCGGTTGATGGTGACGAGCAGGTCGTACTTGGACCAGGCCCGCTCCTCCTCATCGCGGTATTTCGCAACATACGCGCGCCGGGCCGCCCAAGGCAGCCAACGTACGTCAGAAAGCTGTCGCTCGTATGACTTCCACAAGATGTTGTGCATGTCGAGGACGCATGGTGTGCCCCGCTCTGCCAGCATTCGAGCACACTCGTGGAGATGCCAGTACTCAGTCAAAGAACACGCGAAGGAACGGCCTGCCAGCGTGTCCGCCACGCGGCGCGCGCTCAGGTCCACTCGGCCGATCAGGTAGTTCGACCGCTTGAGGCCCGTGATGCCCGCATACACGAACGCCGCCAACTGGGTGGTGAGCCGGTGAACTGCGGTCCGAGTCACACGAGACCGCAGGACGATCGACTCGTCAGCGTGTTCGGCCAGCTTCTCGAGCGTCGAGCCAACTGCTGCGGCCGGCGCAACTGTGAGAAACGTACACCTGAAATGCCCGCGGAGGGCGCGCAGCGTGTGTCGGACCCGCTGCTGCTGGCCCCCGCTGCCCGGGTACGGCAGCACCGCCGAGATGACGAGGAACTCAGGTCGCGCCACGGGCCCTGCGTCCACCGGCACAACCCGCGAGCTCTGCGAGCAGCGCCCCCACTCTCTTCCCGGCCAGCCCATCCAACCTGCCGTCGAAGAACGAGCTGATGAACTCCCGCCGCAGCTCCGACCCTTCACTCGGTCGCGTGAGCCCCCGTCGAAGCATGCTCGCGAGGTCCTCATTCGTCCGCGCGACCATCACAGCCCCGCTCTCCGCCACGGGTCGATAATGGTCGAAACGAATGTGGCGTTCGTATCCCATGCACCACGGCAGGTCGGACCCAGGTGGGTCGAAACCGAGATTGATGATGGGCTTGCCGAAAATCATGAGCTCGAGGGAGACGGTCGACGCGGCGTTCACACCCAGCGCGCAGTGCCTGAGCAGACTCGTGTACAGAACCTGGTCCTCGACAGTCGGCGTCTGCCAGCGGGGCTCCCAAAGCACTGGAGGGAAGACGGTGTCGGGCAGGCCTCGTTCCGCGAGCCTCCTCATCTCGTCGCTCGTACCCTTGACATAGGTTCTGACCACGAGCTGAGGCAGAGGATCGATGCCGAGCTCGCTGAGAAGGCGGGCAACCGTGGCGACATGTCGGTGTTCGTGATAGAAGTGGTTCGAGATGCCCGTCGTGTAGAGCACGAAGGGCCGTCGAGCGTCGATTCCAAGTCGGCGGCACAGCTCCTCACGAGAGAGCAACAACTCGGCCCGGAAGTGGAAGTCGAACTGCGGCGTACCGGTGGGAATGACCCGCTGAGGGCCAACCTCCGGGTACAGCCTCAGGAACTGTCGCTTCATCGACTCGTGCCACACAAGCAACCAATCATATGGGACGAAGATCCGACTTCGGGAAGTCAGGTTGTCCCATGAGAAGATGAAGCCCGCGGTCGGAATGCCGAGTGAGCTTGCCACCTTGAGCGGCAGCTCGCCTGCCATCCCGTGAATGTGGGAGCCGTTGAACACCAAGGTAGGTTGCAGTCGCATCAGCAGGGCTCGCTGCTCGCTCGCGGCGGCCGAGCGCAGGCTGAGCGCCTGCTCGGCTCGGGTGAGGGCACGAAGCACTGGGCGGAACGCGCACGCTCGAGCCGCCAGCTTCGCCATGGCCCTCTGGGCAACGGCGCCCTGCTCCCGCGCACGTCGATCCCGGAGTTCCCAGTTGTTCTTGGCTACCTCGCTCCAGAGCCACCGGTCGTGGGCGTTCTCTGCAAGGGTACGCAGCCGCGCGCTCCAGAGTGGAGGCCGGTGTTCATGGAGAGGTATGACATCATCGAGATAGCGCCGCGCAGCCCCGAGGAGCGCCTCGTCGCTGACTACCGAGAGCAGCGTAACCTTGGCACGCTCCGCCAGTACTTGTAACGCATCTGAATACAAGAAGTTCCGAACAGCCTCTCCGCGAGGAACGACGAGCAACACGTGGCGGGGCAGCGCGCTCCTCGACGGACATGCTGCGGCGGGACGCTCTTCGGGAGGGCTCAACTTGCTTCTTCGCAACGTGGCTTCCGAGACTCGAGCGAGGCCCGGGCCTCGCCCTCATGTGCACGCTTCTGGCCAAACCACCGCATGTGACTGGCCTCCCTCGCTCGTGGGGAATCAACCACGTGGAGGGGCTTCCTCATACGACCACGAGACGTCTTGGAGAACAACTCCTTCATCACGACTCGGCAGCCTCCCGCTCTCCCAGTAGTCCGAAGGGAGGATCTCGAAGACCGGCACCTGATCGAGGATATCGGCGCTGCGGTATCCGTCCCCGACCTTGATACTGGCGAAGTACGCCCCCGGTACGAGCATCAGGTTCTCGAGGACGGCTCTCACGGTCGCCTCCCCACGAAGGATCGGGAACACCGTGTCCGTTGCCGAAGTTGACACTGTGAACAACCGGAGGCCGAAGGAGTCTGAGACCGTGACGGTGACCTGGGGAGTGAACGCGGCGGCGCACGCCTGCAGGGTGAGCTCAAGGACGACCGAGGAACCGATCTCGAAGAGCCTTCTCGGACACCCTGCTCCATCGAGCACTCGCAGTGCGCTGACGACGGCGGTCCTCTTCGCCTGGCGATACCTCTCGAGCACCACACCGGCAGTGTCCGGGAGCCCCTGTTTCAGGTAGCGGTCCACGGCGCTCGCGGTGGTTCCCGTGAACGCGACCTGACCCGCCTCCAACACCAGGGTCCTCTCACAGAGGGCGTGGACCGCGGTCATGTTGTGGCTGACGAAGATCACCGTCCGCCCGCCCTCGGCCACCTCTCCCATCTTGCCGATGCACTTCTTCTGGAATGCGGCATCGCCGACGGCGAGCACTTCGTCCACCACGAGGATCTCCGGATCGAGATGAGCCGCGACGGCGAAGGCAAGCCTCACGTACATCCCACTGGAGTACCGCTTCACTGGTGTGTCGATGAAGCGAGCGACCTCGGCGAATTCGACGATGTTGTCGAGCTTTCGCCTCAACTCCTGCCGCGTCATTCCGAGAATCGCACCGTTTAGGAAGACATTCTCACGACCGGTGAGCTCTGGGTGGAAGCCGGTCCCCACCTCGAGCAGGCTGGCTACGCGGCCCTTGAGCCTGACCCGGCCGGCCGTGGGCGCGGTGATCCTGGACAGGATCTTGAGCAGGGTGCTCTTCCCGGCGCCATTGCGGCCAATCACACCGAGAACCTCTCCTTGTTGGACCGCGAAGCTCACGTCACTGAGCGCCCAGATGCGCTCGCCCTCGCGCCGACGACGTTGCTCGTGCCCGATCTTGAGGTAAGGGTCGGGCATGCCCCGCATTTGGGCGAGCCACCTATTGAGGTCCTCGCTGAGGGTGTGCCCGCCGATCTGGCCCAACCGGTAGACCTTGGAGATGCCCTCAACGGAGATCGTGACGACGGAAGCCATGGTGTTCTGCTCGTCGGCTTGACGGCCAGGGCTCGCTACTGTCCAAGCCCAAGTGCAGTCGTCCTACGCCACGCTGCCCCACTTACGGGGGACGAGAAGCCAGTTTCGATTCCGGAACGAGGTCCGCCGTACCGATTCTGCCTGCTTGTAGCCACCTAACTCGTCAATCGCATAGTAATAGTAGCTGCGACCAAGCACCCCGACCACCGCCGCTCCAGCCTGGTCGCTGAGGATCTCACAGAGAATCGTGGGCGCGCAGCTGCGCAGGGTCTCGACCGCACCTCTCAGCACACCCGCCTCTCCACCCTCGACGTCGATCTTGAGCAGGGCCACCTCAACCCCTCGCCGGCCCCGCCACCCGTCGATCGTCACCTGCTCGACTGGGTAGGTGCGGTCGCTTGAGACCCCGCCTTCTCGGCTCTCTCCGTCCTCGATGACCGCGCCGAGGGCCGAGTCGCGGCCCTCTCGGAACTGGACTGACCCCTCGAAATCACCGACTGCCGCAGGGACGACATCGACGCCCATCGGTTCACATCTCTTCCGCAGTCCTTCGACCGCCCTCTTGCACGGCTCGAAGGCAACAACTTCCGCGCCAGGCCTCACCCGCTTCGCGAGCATTGCGTACTCGCCACGGTGGGCCCCCACGTCTAGGATTGCCCTCCCATCGGTCACCGCCTGGCAGTGTTGCGCGAAGATCCTCATCGAGCCTCGTTCGTGGCGCGTGAGGTAGGTCTCGAAGAGGGGCCGCGGCAGTGCAGAGCGAATCAGAGCCCTGACTGATGGTGGGCACTGGCGGAAACACCACGTGAGATCCGGACGACCGTGGCGGAATCCCATGGTCAATACGGTCTCCATACTCGGCACGCCCCACCGGTTTGCCCCGTTCGCCCCGAGGAAAGCCACCGGGTCGCGACCAACGGACGGATCACACGGCACGCTTGAGCAGGTAAGCCAGCGTTCGCTCGGAGATCAGGGGCCACAACCCACAGTGCGAATCCTTTCGGGCCGCAGTCGATAGTCGCACCAACGCCCGTCACCGATGCACTCCCGCGCGGCAACCCGGTAGCAGAAGGCCGGCACGCGACGGTCGGCCCGAGTCCCGTCGGTCGCCTTCTCTCGGGCCGCGGCGGCTTGCCGAAGTCAGCCTCCGGAGACAACCTCTGCCGGACGGATGAGCGATCGCCCACCGACACCTCACGCCGTGTCCATGAAGGTCTGCTCCACACGGTTGAAGAGCAGGACACCGGCGAAGAGAACCACCGCCATGCAGGCGGTGCTGTACAGCAGATGCCACAAGCTGACGCTCCCAGCCCCTAGGAATGCGAAGCGAAACGCCTCTACGATCGGTGTCAGCGGATTCGCGAGAATGAGCAGGCGATACCGCTCCGGGATTGCGGAAACCGGATATACGACTGGCGTGCCGTACATCCAGAGCTGAACACCGAACACGACCAGAAACCGCAAGTCGCGATAGCGGGTCGTGAGTGACGACACGAGGACCCCGAAACCCAGACCGAGACCGGCCATCAGCAAGAGCAACAGGGGCGTCAAGAGCACGGCCAAGTTGGGCCGGACCTGGGAGCCAGTGAACAGGAAGTACGCCACGAAGAGGAGGAACAACGCAAACTGGATCGCGAACGTGATCAAGTTCGATATCAGAATCGAGATTGGAACTGCCAGACGAGGGAAGTAGACCTTGCCGAACAGCTGCGCGTTGGTAGTGAACGTCTGCGAGGTCTTGTTGAGATTCTCTGCGAAGTACTGCCAGATGACAGTCCCGGACATGTAGAACAGGAAAGCCGGCAGCTCATCCGTCGGCAAGTTCGCGATCTCGCCAAAGACAAGCACGAAAACGACGGTCGTGAGCACCGGTTGTATCAGGTACCATAGCGGGCCGAGGACCGTTTGCTTGTAAACCGACACGAAATCTCTGCGAACAAACAGCATGACCAGATCACGATAGTTCCACAGCTCGTCGAGACGCAGGTCCCACCAGCCGCGTTGGGGCCGAATGACAAGAGTCCATTCGGACTCGGCAATCGGCTGGTGCACAGGCGCGTTCTCGTTCATGGAACTGACAGCGTCAAGGGCACAGGCTCGTTGGCTGGATTCGGCTTGGCCGGGCTCTGCATCGCAGGATGCCCTTTCCCCGGCCGCCCACTGTGTCCTCTTGCCTGCGCCGGGTGGGACGCCAGACGTCGCAGGTCCCGCAGGTCCGTGCCGGCTCCCGCCAGGCCGCAGCGCGCCTCGATCCGGACCACCCGCGCTGGTGCTGCCGGAGGAGTCGCAACGATGGAGGTGACGGGGAGGGACATGGGGTCGGGTCTCAGCTCGGCTGGGGCGTCGTCATAGGCGAGGCCCCGAAATCGCCGCAAGCGGGGCGGCGGGGCTCGGAACGGGCACGATGGCGGTAGAGGACGTCACGGCTTCGCGGGCGCAGCAGGCTCGAACCCCTGCGGGGAGGGAGCTGGGGGTCGCGCCACGGCGCGGGCGGCGAGGCGGTCGCGGTTGGCCCGGTACCAGCCGTAGGTGGAGGCGACGCCCTCGCGCAAGCCGATGCGGTGGCGCCAGCCGAGGGCGTGCAGGCGGCTGACGTCGAGCAGCTTGCGCGGGGTGCCGTCGGGCTTCGAGGGATCGAAGGAGATCCGCGCCCGAGGGTGGACCACGTCCCGCACCAGCGCCGCCAGCTCCCCCACGGTCTGGTCTGAGCCGGTGCCGACGTTGACGTGCAGGGCATCGTCCCAGCGCCGCATCAGGAACAGGCAGGCGTCGGCGAGGTCGTCGACGTGCAGGAATTCGCGGCGGGCGGCGCCGGTGCCCCACACCACCACCTCGTCGCGGCCCTCACGGAGCGCATCGTCGAACTTGCGGATCAGGGCCGGCAGGACGTGGGACGAGGCGAGGTCGAAGTTGTCGTTGGGGCCGTAGAGGTTGGTCGGCATGGCGGAGATGAAGTCGCAGCCGTACTGTCGACGGTAAGCCTGGCAGAGCTTGATGCCGGCGATCTTGGCCACCGCGTAGGGCTCGTTGGTCGGCTCGAGGGGGCCCGACAGCAGGTGCTCCTCGCGCATCGGCTGCGGGCACTCCCGCGGGTAGATGCAGGAGCTGCCGAGGTAGAGCAGCTTGCGCACGCCGTAGAGGTGGGCGGCGTGGACCACCGTGGCGTGGATCAGCATGTTGTCGTAGATGAACTCGGCCGGCCGGGTCGAGTTGGCGAGGATGCCGCCGACCGTGCCGGCGACCAGGAAGACGTACTCCGGCCGGTTGGCGCGGAACCAGTAGTTGACCGCCGCCTGGTCGCGCAGGTCGAGCTGGTCGCGGGTGGCGGTGAGCACGTTGGCGAAGCCTTCGGCATCAAGCCGGCGCAGGATCGCCGAGCCGACCAGGCCGCCGTGGCCGGCGACGTAGACGCGGGAGGTGGGAGACAGGTCGTGCATCGCCGAGCCCTCGCTCACGCCTTGACCACCTTCGGGTGGGGATCGCGGAACACGCCGCGGGTGTCCACCACCAGCGGCGCGTGCTCGAGGACGAGCCGGTAGTCCACCGCCGCGTGGTCGGTCACCAGCAGCACCGCGTCGGCGGAGGCCAGCGTCGCCGCGTCGAGGGCGATCGACTCCAGCGGCGGCAGGTCGGGCCAGGTCCGCATGCGCGGCGCCACCGGGATGTGCGGGTCGTGGTAGCTGACCTCGGCGCCGAGGTGGAGGAGACGCTCCAGGATCTCGAACGCCGGGCTCTCGCGCGGGTCGTCGACGTCCTTCTTGTAGGCGATCCCCAGCACCAGCACCCGCGCCCCCTTGAGCGCCCGGCCGCGGTCGTTCAAGGCCAGCATGAGCCGCTCGACCACGTACTCGGGCATGCGCACGTTGACCTCGCCCGCCAGCTCGATGAACCGCGTCGAGGCGCCGTACTCCCGCGCCTTCCACGCCAGGTAGAACGGGTCGAGCGGGATGCAGTGGCCACCCCACCCCGGGCCGGGGTTGAAGCGCATGAAACCGAAGGGCTTGGTCGCGGCCGCGTCGAGCACCTCCCAGACGTCGATCCCCATCCGCTCGTAGGTCATCTTGAGCTCGTTGACCAGGGCGATGTTGACGGCGCGGAAGATGTTCTCGACCAGCTTGGTGGCCTCCGCGGCGCGGGCCGAGGAGACGCGCACGGTCGAGGTCACGACCTGGTCGTAGAGGGCCTGGGCGAGGTCGCCCGAGACCGGGTCGACGCCGCCCACCACCTTGGGCGTGGTGGTGGTGGTGAAGTCCCTGCGGCCCG